>JAUHYJ010000206.1 GCA_030425785.1 Acidimicrobiia bacterium
CCCGGTCGAGATCGAGGTCGACACCCCGTACGGCGCGCCGGCCGCCGAGGTGGCGATCGGCCACGTCGGCGACGTCCAGGTCGCCTTCCTCGCCCGCCACGGGCGCCATCACGACTACGTCGCCCACCGGGTGCCGTTCCGGGCCAACGTGTGGGCGCTGGCCTCGCTCGGCGTGCGGACGCTCGTCGGGCCCTGCTCGTGCGGGTCGCTGCAGCCCGAGCTGCATCCCGGCGACTTCGTGGTCGTCGACCAGCTCGTCGATCGCACGTGGGGTCGCGACGCCACCTTCTACGACCGCGGCGCACCCGACAACGCGCCCGGGTTCGATCAGCCCCTGCATCATCAGACGTTCGCCGACCCGTACGACGCGGACGTCCGCTCGGCCGTGGTCGACGCCGCCCGCCTGCACGAGGTGACCGTCCACGACGGCGGGACGATGGTCGTGGTCAACGGGCCGCGCTTCTCGACGCGCGCCGAGAGCCGATGGTTCCGCGACATGGGGTGGTCGGTCGTCAACATGACCGGCATGCCGGAGGCGGTGCTCGCCGCCGAAGCGGGGATGCGCTACGCGACGATCGCACTCGTGACCGACTACGACGCCGGCGTCGACCGTCACGAACCGGTCACGATGGACGCGGTGCTCGCCACCATGCGGTCGAACGTCAGCCAGCTGCGCGACGTGCTGTCGACGGCGATCCCCGCCCTCGCCGGCTGAGCCGCCGATAGCCTGACCGCACCGACTTCCCCTCCGCTCGCGTTCGTCCGGGAGGGTCGACATGTCGTTCACGCCACTCACCTCGCTGCCGGTGCGCGCCCGCCGGCTCACCGCCCGGCACCGCTGGCTCCGCGCCGTGGTGCCGTGCCTGCTCGGGCTGGGCACCTATCTCACCGTCGAGCGCGCCGACGACGCCGCCGTGGCTGCTCGCGACGAGTGGGCCGAGGTCGAGACGGTGTGGGTCGCCGCCGGAGCCGTCGATCCCGGCGAACGTGTGGTCGCGGAGCGGCGCGAGGTGCCGCTCGGCCTGGTGCCCGACGGCGCGGCGGACGCCGACCTCGAGGTCGCCGGTCTGACCACGCGCCGGTCGATCGGGCCGAACGAGATCGTCGTCGACCGCGACCTCGACGACCGACCCGCACCACTCGCGCTGGTGCCCGACGGCTGGTTGGTGGTTCCGGTCGTCGAGTCGCCGTCGAGCGGCGCCGGGCTCGGCGAACGCGTCGCGGTGGTCAGCGACGGGGTCGTGCTGAGCGACGTCGCGGTCGTGGTCGAGTCGGGCGACGGCCGGACGCTGCTCGCCGTTCCGGCTGCCGACGCTCCGACGATCGCGTTCGCCGCCGTGACGGCCGGCGTCGTCGTGCTCCGCACCGGTGAGTGACGTCCCGGCGCAGCGGTTCAGCCGAAGCCGGCGGCCAGCGCGAGCAGGACGGCCACGCCGACCACGACGCGGTAGACGACGAACGGCGCGAAGGTCCGCGTCCGCACGAGCCGCAGCGTGCCCCACACTGCGCACCATCCCGACACGGCGCTGGTGGTGACCCCGACGACGAGTGCCCACCCCAACCCGTCCGGTACGCCGTCGACGAGCAACCCGCCGAGCTTCACGACGACGGCGCCCGCGATCACGGGTACCGACAGCAGGAAGCTCACACGGGCCGCGGCGTCGCGGTCGAAACCGATCTGGCGCGCAGCCGTCATCGTGATGCCCGAGCGCGAGGTGCCCGGGTTCAGGGCCAGCGTCTGTGCCAGACCGATGATGACCGCGTCGCGCAGACCGAGATCGTCGACCGCCCGATCGCCCGGACGACGATCGGCCCACCCCAGCAGCAACCCGAACACGATCAACGAGATCGCGATGATCGCCGGGGTGCCGAGCCGGGTGTCGATGGCGTCCTCGAACAGGCCGCCGACGATGACGGCCGGGATCGTGGCCACGACGAGCAGCCAGGCGATCCGGCCGTCGGTGTCGATCGGGCGTTCGCGCCGCCACAGCAGACGCACCCCTTCGCGCACGTACCGTCCGAGGTCGCGCCGGAAGTAGGCGAGCACGGCCATCAGCGTCCCGAAGTGCAGGGCGACGTCGAAGGCCTTCTCGATGCTCGCTTCGCCCGGATCATCCCAGCCGAACAGCCAGCGCGTCAGGATCAGATGGCCGCTCGACGAGATCGGCAGGAACTCCGAGAGCCCCTGCACGAGACCGAGTACGAACGCCTGGTAGAGCGGCACGGGCCGACCGTACTGTCGAGTGCGCTCAGGCGCCCGACATCGTGACGTCGGCGACGACGAGCGTCTGACCGGCCGCCCGCATCGGGAGCCAGTCGATGTCGCCGCCGACTTCGACGATGTCGAGCAGCATCCGCTGGAGGGTCGAGGCGATCGTGAACTCACGGACCGGCTCGGCCACCGCACCGTCGCGGATCATCAAGCCGGCGGCGCCGGTGGAGAAATCGCCGCTGACCGGATTGACACCGGAGTGGATGCCGCTGACGCTCTGGATCAGCACACCGTCGTCGATCCCGGCGACGATCTCGTCCTGCGAGCGGACGCCGGGTTCGAGCGACAGCGCGAGCGCTCCGACGCCCGGCGTGCCGGCGAAACCACCTCGGGTCGCATTGCCGGTCGAGACCGTGCCGGCGCGTCGCGCCGAGTACGAGTTGTGGGTGAAGCGGCGCAGGACGCCCCCTTCGATCAGGGCGTTGCGCCGCGCCGCCAGGCCCTCGCCGTCGACGTCGGTGGCCGTGTACGCGAGCGCGTTGGTGGGGTCGTCGACGAGGTGCACGAACGCGGGCGCGACCTGGTCGCCCATCCGCTCGCGGAACAGACTGCGTCCCTTCACGACCGACTCGCCGTTCAGCGTCGAGGCGATGATCGAGAGGAACTGGGCGGTCACGAACGGATCGAGCACGACGGTCGTGCGCTTCGACGCCGGCTTGACCGCGCCGAGCAGCCGCGTCGCCCGATCGGAGCCCTCGGTCGCGGCGCGGTCGAGGTCGAGGTCGTCGGGTCGGCGCCCGACGCTGAAGCCGAACCCCGTCTGGGTCTCGTCGCCGTCGTCGGCGAGCGTCGACACGCTGACGTAGCAGCCGTTCTCACGACCCCACTGTCGGATGCCGGTCGTCGTCGCGACCGCCGCCTCGCCGAACGCATCGGCGTAGTTCGACTCGTCGACGCGGACCCGGCCGTCGACCGCCATGGTGGCGCGCTCGAGCGCCTTGGCGAGATCGATCTTGCGGTCTGGCGGGCAGTCGGCGAGCTCGTCGTTCCAGAGCACCTGATCGGTGACCGGTACACCGTCCGGCTCCGCCAGGCCGGCCCACTCGTCGGGCGTGCCGAACTCGACGTTGTCGCGTGCGTCGGCCAGCACCTCGGCCACCGCCGCGGCGTCGAGCGTGCCGGCGTACGCGAACCCGGTGCGGCCGTCGCGGATCACCCGGATGCCGATCCCCTCGGACTGGGCGGCGACGAAGTGCTCGACCTCGCCCTGGTAGACGCGGACCTCGGTGTCGCCGCCGCGGGCGACGAAGGCCTCGACCTGCTCGCCCGCGCGGGCCTGGGCCACGACGCGGTCGGCGATCGCCAACAGGTCGGCGCCGTCGTGCGTGCCCGTCGAGCGGGCATCGGTCGCCGTCACGCCGCCGTCCCGCCGTCCACGGCGTTCCCCGGCCACGCAGGCCGTTCCTGGCCGCTCACTCGCTTGCGCTCACTCGCTCGCGCCGTCACGCCGCCGTCCCGCCGATGGTGAGGGACTTCACGCGCAGCGTGGGCTGGCCGTCGCCGACGGGGACGCCCTGGCCGTCCTTGCCGCACGTGCCCGGGTTGCCCATCGCGAAGTCGTTGCCGAGCATGTCGATGTCGCGCAGCACCTGCGGGCCGTTGCCGATCAGGTTGCCCTCGCGGAGCGGCTCGGTGATCTCGCCGTTCTCGATGAGGTACGCCTCGGTCATGCCGAACACGAAGTCGCCGGTGGCGGTGTTGACGCTGCCGCCCCCGAGATGGGCGACGTAGACGCCGCGCTCGGTCGAGCCGACGATGTCGTCGGGCTCGTCCGGCCCGTTCATGACGAACGTGTTGGTCATGCGCACCATCGGCAGGTGCATGTAGCTCTGGCGGCGGCCGTTGCCCGACGGCGCGCGGCCATCGTGCCGGGACCGGATGTGATCCCACATGTAGTCGACGAGCACCCCGTCCTCGATCAGCACGTTGCGACGCGTC
This sequence comes from Acidimicrobiia bacterium, assembly GCA_030425785.1. GTDB lineage: Bacteria > Actinomycetota > Acidimicrobiia > Acidimicrobiales > Ilumatobacteraceae > Ilumatobacter. The sequence goes on from JAUHYJ010000206.1 coordinate 4,211, forward strand.
GCATGGCCCTCGTCGTCGATCGCGAGCGTGCCCCACTCGGTCGCCATGGTGCCGTCGTCGACCAGGGTGACGAGCGGCGACGCGACGAGTTCGCCGAGCTTGCCCTCGTACACCGAGGCGCCCTTCTGCACGTGATCGGCCTCGAGCCCGTGACCGCACGCCTCGTGGAACAGCACGCCGCCCGTGCCGTTCTTGATGACGACCGGCATCGCACCGGACGGCGCCGGGCGGGCCCGCAGCTTGACGATCGCCTGGCGGGCCGCGTCGCGGGCCAGCTCCTCGATGTCGACGGCGTCGAAGGCTTCCCACCCGACCGTCTGCCCCATGGACTGGAAGCCGGTCTGCATGCCGGTGTCGCCGCTGGCCACGACGCTGATGCGGGCGAGCACCCGCACGATGTCGTCGCGGGCGAGCAACCCGTCGCTGTTCGCGACCAGCACCCGCTTGCGGCTGTCGCCGTAGCCGGCGGACACCTGGACCACCTCGCTGCCGGCCGAGCGGGCGGCGTCGTCGACCCGCTGCATCAGTTCGACCTTGCGAGCCTTGGCGACCTCGTCGGGGTACACGTCGACCGCGTTCACCTGCTGCGACGCGCGTTCGCTGAGGGCCACGGTGCGGACCCCGCCGTCGTCGCGGCTCGCGGCCGCGGCCGCGGCCGACGCCGCCGCCCTGAGGCCGTCGGCCGACAGATCGCTCGTGTGGGCGAACCCGGAGGTCTCGCCCTTGATGACCCGGATGCCCACCCCGCGGTCGCGCCCGCTCGTCACCTGCTCGATGCGGCCGTCGTCGAGCGCCACCGACGTGTTGCGTTTGTCCTCGGCGTACACCTCGGCGAAGTCGGCCCCGGTCCGCAACGCCGTCGCCAGCGTCTGCTCGATGAGTTCCTGGTCGATCACGGCGACCAGCCTAGGTGGGGCGGCCCGGGCTCCCCACGGTGCCGTGCCGCACCCCATCCGACCGGTATGACAGCGATGTGACGGCGAGGTGACAAGGGTGTGCCGGACCGGTCGCGGAGACGTGGCCATTCGGTTCCGATCCGTTAGCGTGCTCGCCGTGAACGTTGCGGTCGGACTCAAGGGCGAGGCGCGGTGGCGGGTCGGCGAGGCCGATACGGCCTTCGCGCTCGGCTCGGGGGACGTGCACGTCCTCGGCACGCCGAAGATGGTCGCGCTGTTCGAGGCGGCCACCGTCGACGCGCTGCGCGGCATCCTCGACGAGGATCAGTCGTCGGTCGGCATGCGCGTCCAGATCGACCACCTGCAGCCGACGCCCGTCGGCGCCGAGGTGGTCGTCGAGGCGGTCCTCGACAAGGTCGAGGGTCGCCGCATGACGTTCACGGTCACCGCCACCGACTCCGGTGGCCTCGTCGCCGCCGGCAAGGTGACCCGCGTCCTCATCGACGTCGAGCGCTTCATGTCGAAGTGCTGCCGCGCCGACTGACGCCCAGATCCGCACCACCCTCGTTCTGGTCGGAGTTCTGCTTCGTTCTGGTCGGAGTACTGGTCCGCCCGTGTCCGCTGCCCCCGTTCTGGTCGGGTTTGCGGACGGGAATCGGTCGAGTTCTCCGCCCAGAACCAGGTTCGCGCCGCCGACGGCTGCCAACTCTCCGCCCAGAACGGATGGGGGGGGAACGACGGGGGCGGGGGTCAGGCGAGGTTGCTCGACCGGGGGTAGACGTCGCCCGGATCGGTCATCACGTTGACGAGGTAGGGCACGCCACTGGAAAAGGCGCGGTCGAGGGCCGGGCCGACCTCGCCGGGATCGGTGACCGTCTCACCGGCACCGCCGAGGCTCGTCACGACCTGGTCGTACCGGGTGTCGGGTTGGAGGTCACAGGCGACGTCCCAGCCGTAGATCATCTGCATCGGGTGCTTCTCGAGCCCCCAGATGCCGTTGTTGCCGACCACCATCACCACCGGCAGGTCGTGGCGCACCAGCGAGTCGACGTCCATCAACGAGAACCCGGCCGCACCGTCGCCGAGCATGACGACGATCTGACGGTCGGGGTGCACGGTGCGCGCCGCGATCGCGTAGCCCATGCCGTTGCCGAGGCAGCCGTACGGGCCGGTGTCGAGCCAGCAGCCGGGTTGATACGTCTCGACGTACTTGCCGGCGTACGACACGAAGTCGCCGCCGTCGCAGATCACGATCGCATCCCGTTCGAGACGCTTGCGCAGTTCGCCGTAGATGCGGGTCGGCTTGATCGCCGCGTCGTCGGCCTCGAGCAGCGGCGTCTCCTTGGCGCGCGCCGCCTCCTCGGCCTCGCGCAACTCGGCCAACCAGCCGCTGTGATCGACCCGGTCGCCGGTGTGGTTCGCCAGACCGGCGAGGGTGACGGCGATGTCGCCGGCAACCGTCGTGGCGTCGACGTGGCCCGCCGCCTGCGACTCGTCGTCGACGACGAGTCGCAGGC
>JAUHYJ010000207.1 GCA_030425785.1 Acidimicrobiia bacterium
CTCGGTGACGATGGGCCATCTGCTCGGCCTCGAGCCGACCCCGTGGGAGTGGGACCGCTTCGTGATGGGGCACGCGTCGATCAGCCGGATCGAGGCGATGCCGGTCGCCGACGGCTACACGTTCTGTCTCACGGCGTTGTCGAACCAGGAGCACATTGAGCCGGCGGAGCGTTCGCGCTGAGCCTGCACCGCGCGGGCCTTGCGCCACTGGGCCGTCGCGCGCCGTAACCTGGGCGGCGATGCAGGTCTCGCCCGCTCGCTACCGCCGGATCGCCATCGGCGCCCTCGTCGCGCTGTCGGTGATCATCGTCACCGGCGCCGCCGTCCGGCTCACCAATTCGGGCCTCGGCTGCGACGACTGGCCGGCGTGCAACTCCACGTCGCTCATCGACGTGTCGTCGACGCACGCGGCGATCGAGCAGATCAACCGGCTCTTCACCGGTGTCGTCGGCGCCGCCGTCATCCTGGCCGTCCTCGCGTCCCGCTGGCGGACGCCACGCCGACGCGACCTGACGCTGCTGTCGTGGTGGCTCGTCATCGGCGTCGTCGCGAACGCCGTTCTCGGCGGCATCTCGGTCAAGGTCGACCTGCACCCGATGGCGGTCCAGGGCCACATGCTGCTGTCGATGATGCTGATCGTCGCCGGCACCGTCCTCGTCAAGCGGGCGGGCGAGCCCGACGGTGTCGAACTGAGGCGCACGGTGAGCCTCGCGAGCCGCCGGTTGACGTGGCTCGTGTTCGGTGTCACGTCCGTGGCGATCGTCACCGGCACGGTCGTCACCGGTGCCGGCCCGCACGCCGGCGACGAGCTCGCCGAGCGGCTCGACATCGCCATCCCCACCGCCGCGCGGCTCCATGCCGTCACGGTGCTGACCGCCCTCGCGCTGGCCGTGCTGCTCGCCTGGCGGATGCGTTCGGTGCATGCCGACCGCAGGGTGCTCGCCGGGCCGCTCGAGCGCTGGATCCTCGCGGGCGCCGGCCAAGCGGCCCTCGGGTACATCCAGTACTTCAACGACGTGCCCGAACTGCTCGTCGGCATCCACGTCGCCGGGGCCACGCTCGTGATGTTCCTCACCACCCAGCTCGTGCTGGCGACACGCGCGCCGCTCGACCCGGCCGCCCCGCATCTCGATGACACGACGTCGCAGCCGGCGACCGTCTGATCCCTTCGCCGCGCTCGGTCTCGCCCCCGACGCGACCGAGGAGCAGATCCGGGATGCGCGCAACCGACTGGCCAAGCGCCAGCACCCCGACGTCGGGGGCAGCCTCGACGCGATGCAGCGCATCAACGAGGCGGCGGACGCGGCACTCGCAGCGTCGTCGCGGCGTGCGGCGGCGCGCGCCGCATCCCGGGCGCCGGCACCGCCGCCGACCCGGTCGACCGACACCGGCGAGCGGCGCTCGATCGTCCGGCGCGATCACCCGTCGTTCACGATCGAGGCGCTGCCGGCCGAGGCGTTCGAGGCGCTGCTGATCGCGGGGTCGGTGCTCGGCCAGATCGCCGACGACGATCCGCCCTACCGGCTCGACGTCGACATCGACGGCCGGTCCGAGACGTGGTGTCGGCTCGACGTCGTTCCCGACGGCGGCGGCTCGACGGTGAGCCTGACGGTCGCGACGAGTCGCATCGACGTGTCCGTCACCGATGTGCGCGATCAGTTCGTCGCCGAGCTCAACCAGCTCGACTGGGGCGACGACGGTCCCCAGCGGCGCCTGCCGGTCTGATCAGCTCGCCGCAGCCTTCGCGAGCCGATCGCGGACCGCGACGCCGATGCCGTGGGCGGGCGGCAGGACGACGACGAGGTCGTCCAACCCGATGGCATCGGCGCGCCGCAGGTCGGCGTACAGCTGGCGAGCGGCGACGACGAGGTCGTCGGTGCGATCGAGGATCCCCACCCGGCGACCCGCGGCGCGGGCCGCGTTCGCCGCTCGGTGGGCCTCGCGTCGGTCACCGGCGAGCACGACGCGGCACGACGGCTGGTAGTGGGCAGCGAGCATCCCGCTCGCACGCGACGGCCCGCTCGCGTCGGCGACACCGGACTCGACGAGCACGGCGATCTGGTCGGCGGTGATCGCGCCGGCGCGCAGCACCTGCGGCGGCGACACCGTGAGGTCGACGATCGTGCTCTCGACGCCGATGTCGCTCGGGCCGCCGTCGAGCACGACGTCGCGGTCGGGGTCGAGCAGGTGGCCGATGTCGTCGACGACGTGCTGGGCGGTCGTCGGGCTGACGCGCCCGAAACGATTCGCCGAGGGTGCGGCGACACCGCCCCCGAAGCGACGCAGGAGCTCGTGCGCGACCGGGTGGGATGGCACCCGGAGGCCGACGGTGTCGCGTCCGCCGGTCACGGCATCGATGACTCGCGGACCGCGCGAGAGCAGCATCGTGAGCGGTCCGGGCCAACAGGTGGCGGCGAGCGTGCGGGCCGCCGGTGGGACGTCGGCGGCCCACCCGGCGAGGTCCGACGTCTCGGCTGCGGCGTCGGCCAGATGAACGATCAGCGGGTGGTCGGCGGGTCGCGCCTTGATCTCGAACACTCGTTGCACGGCATCGGGCTGCTCGGCGTCGGCGGCGAGCCCGTACACGGTCTCGGTGGGCATGGCCACCAGTCCACCGGCGCGTAGCGTCGCCACGGCTCGGCCGACGTCGCGGGTGACGAGCTCGTCCATCGTCGGCGGATCGGTCACGCCGGGACGGCGTCGAGGAACTCGAGCGTTGCGTCGATGAAGTCGAACGACTCGGGGGTCGCGAAGTGGTCGGTGCGACGCAGGATGCGCTGGCGGGCGTCGGGCAGCGCATCGACGAGCGCGTCGGCGGGTCCGGCGAAGTCCTCGTCGCCGATGGCGACGAGGACGGGGCAGGTGACACCGGCGAGATCGCCGGCGACGAGCGATGCCGACGGCGGACGCTTCATGATCGCGGCGAGCGCCACCGGGTCGTTGCCGGGCCGGTGTGCGTACTGGGCGAACAATCGAGCCCGGTTGCCCGACCCCGAGTCCACCGTGTCGCTGCCGGCTTCGATCGCCTCGACGATGGCGCGCGTCGCCGCCTCGTCGCGCTCGAACACGTTCTGGCCGATCCCGGCCAGGACGAGGCGCCGGAAGTGCCCCGGCTCGCGGATCGCCGCGCGCAGGAGCGTCATCGCGCCGAGCGAGAACCCGATCGCGTCGACCACGGTGTCCGGCGACCCCGTCTGCTCCGTGATCGCCTCGAAGATGCGCGCGCCGAGGTCGCCGTAGGCGTCGGGGTCGTGCGGCTTGGGCGCATTGCCGTGCCCGAGCAGGTCGACACCGATCACCTGACGGCCGGCATCGGCCAGCAGCATCGTGAACCCGGTGCGCTCCCACGTCTCGGCGAAGCTGCCACCCCACCCGTGGACGAGGACGACGGGAGGAGCGGTGGTCGGGTCGATGGCGGACACGGGCATCAGCGTAGGCGCGCCGCACGTCCCGTTAGCCTGTGGCGGCCGCTCCGGCAGAGGTACTCCATGCGCATGCTCCACCCCAATCCACCCCACGACCTGACGTACAGCGACGTCTTCATGGCGCCCTCGCTGTCCGACGTCGGATCACGCTTCAACGTCGACATGACCACGCCGGACGGCATCGGCACCACGATCCCGCTCGTCGTCGCGAACATGACGGCGGTGGCCGGCCGCCGGATGGCCGAGGTGGTCGCCCGGCGCGGGGGTGTCGCGGTCCTGCCCCAGGACATCCCGATCGACATCATCGAGGCGGTCGTCCGTTCGGTCAAGGAACGTCACCCGGTCTTCGAGACCCCGATCACGCTCGGTCGCCACGACACCGTCGGCGAGGCGCTCAGCCTGGTCCACAAGCGCTCGCACGGCGCCGTGATCGTGGTCGACGACGACGACCGACCGGTGGGCATCTTCACCGAGCACGACGCCGCCGGCTTCGACCGCTTCACCCAGCTCCAGCACGTCATGTCGACCGAGCTCGACACGTTGCCGATGTCGATCACGCCGGAGGCGGCCTTCGACCAGCTCCACGGCTCGCGCCGGTCGCTCGCGCCGGTCGTCGACCCCGACGGCCGTCTGCTCGGGCTGCTCACGAGCGTGGGGGCCCTGCGCTCGACCATCTATCGCCCGGCGCTCGACGCTCAGGGTCGCCTGCTCACCTCGGTCGCCGTCGGCATCAACGCTGATCCGGTCGGCCGCGCGACGGCGCTCGTCGCCATGGGCGTCGATGTGCTCGTGATCGACACCGCCCACGGTCACCAGACGAAGATGCTCGAGGTGGTCGGCGACGTGCGCACGGCGTGTCCGGACGCGACGATCGTGGCCGGCAACGTCGTGACGGCCGAGGGCACCCGCCAGCTCATCGAGGCCGGCGCCGACATCGTCAAGGTGGGCGTCGGCCCCGGTGCGATGTGCACGACCCGCATGATGACGGGCGTCGGCCGGCCCCAGTTCTCGGCCGTGGTCGAGTGCGCCGATGCCGCGTCGTCGGCCGGCGGCTGCATCTGGGCCGACGGCGGCGTGCGCTTTCCGCGCGACGTGGCGCTGGCGCTCGCCGGTGGCGCGGCCAACGTCATGATCGGCTCGTGGCTCGCCGGTACCCACGAGTCGGCCGCCGACGTGCTGGCCGACACGGACGGCCGGCTCTACAAGGTCAGCTACGGGATGGCGTCGAACCGAGCGGTCAAGAACCGTACCAAGACCGAGACCAACCTCGACCGCGCCCGCAAGGAGCTGTTCGAGGAGGGCATCAGCACGTCGCGCATGTACCTCGACCCGGAGCGCCCGGGCGTCGAGGACATCATCGACCAGATCGTCGCCGGCGTGCGATCGGCGTGCACCTACGCCGGCGCTGCGACCATCCCCGAGTTCCACGAACGCGCGGTCGTCGGTGTCCAGAGCCACGCCGGGTACGACGAGGGCCGTCCGCTGGGGACGTCCTGGTGAACGACCAGACGATGAACGACGAGCCGACGAGAGACCAGACGATGAACGACGAGCCGACGCACGACGAGCCGCTCGTCATCGCGATCGACGGGCCCGCCGGTGCCGGCAAGAGCACCGTCGGGCACGCCTTGGCCGATCGGCTCGGGCTGCGCTACCTCGACACGGGTGCGATGTACCGGGCGATGACGTTCGCCGTCCAGCAGCGTGGCATCCCCGAGGGCGATCTGGCGGCCGTCGCCGCGGCGGCGCCGTCGGTCGAGATCGCGATCGAGGACGGGGTGGTCGTCGTCGACGGCGTCGATGCGACGGCCGCGATCCGCGGGAGCGAGGTCACCGAGGGCGTGTCGCAGGTCGCCGCGAACCCGGCGGTGCGCGAGCTGCTCGTCCGACGCCAGCGTGCGTGGGTGGCCGAGCACGGGGGTGGTGTGGTCGAGGGCCGCGACATCGGTTCGGTCGTGTTCCCCGACGCCCCGCTCAAGCTCTACATCACCGCCTCACCGCGCGTGCGGGCCGAGCGGCGCGTCGAACAGGTCGGCGGTGACGTCGACGAGGTCGAGGCGTCGATCATCCGGCGCGACCGATACGACGCGAGCCGCGAGCACAGTCCTCTGACGGAGGCCACCGACGCCGTCGTCGTCGATACGACCGGCATGTCGATCGACGCGGTCGTCAGCCACATCATGCGCGAGCTGGAGGCCCGGACGTGAGCAAGCCGGTCACGTTCCTCGCCGGGAACTCGCTCGCGAGCCGCGTGTTCTACCGGGTCGCGTGGGCGATCGTGGTGCCCCTGTTCCGGCTGTACACGCGACTCACGATCAACGGCCGCGAGCACCTGCCGGCCGAGGGTGCGTTCATCCTCGCCCCGAACCACCGGTCGTACCTCGACACGCCCTTCGCCGGCACCGTGCGCTGGAAGCGGATGCGGTTCATGGGCAAGGACACGATGTGGAAGATCGCCTGGCTCGGCAAGATCTTCTCGGCGCTCGGCGCCTTCCCGGTCACCCGCGGCACCGCCGACCGCGAGGCGCTCAAGCGGGCCATCCAGGTGCTCGAGCTGGGTGAGCCGCTCGTCCTGTTCCCCGAGGGCGAGCGCAAGTCGGGTCCGGTCGTGCAGCCGCTGTTCGACGGCGCGGTCTACGTCGCGTTCAAGGCCGGTGTGCCGATCGTGCCCGTCGGCATCGGTGGCAGCGAGCGGGTGATGCCCAAAGGGTCGAAGTTCGTGTATCCGCGCAAGGTCCACGTCGAGATCGGCCCGCCGATCCACCCGCCCGCCGTCGAACCCGGCCAGCGCATCCCGCGCACGGCCTACAAGGAGTCGACCGAGCTGCTCCACAGCGAGATCCAGCGCCTGTTCGACCACGCCATGACGAAGGTCGGCTGGTCCTACCCGATCGACTGACGTTCCGGTCGGAGTTTCCGCGCCATTCCCTCGTTCTGGGCGGAGAATCCGACGGCATGACGTCCGAAACTCCGCCCAGAACGAGGCGCTGCGCCGGCTCTCCGACCAGAACGAGGTCCGACGAGAACGAGCCGGGGGGTCTCAGAGTTCAAAGGCGGCGCGTAGGGCCGATGCCAGGCGTGGTGGGTCGTCGGCGCCGCAGAGCTCGCGGGCAGCGTGCATGCTCAGCTGCGGAACACCGACGTCGACGGTGTCGATGCCGAGGCGGGTGGCCGTGATCGGTCCGATCGTCGAGCCG
>JAUHYJ010000208.1 GCA_030425785.1 Acidimicrobiia bacterium
CGCCCGACTGGTTGACCTTGAGCGGGATGTAGGTGTTCTGCCCGCCCATCATGCGGCGGCCGACGACGCGTTTCGCGAACTGCACGGGGATGCGCCGCTGCCCGAGCTCGACGAACACCACCGCCACGATGATCACCAGCGTGACGAGGATCATCACGACGAACCAGAACCACTTGTTGAGCTGGAGGATCGAGTAGAAGCCGCCCGGCAACGAGGCGACCACCGAAGCGAAGATGATCATCGACATGCCGTTGCCGATGCCGCGCTGGGAGATCATCTCACCCATCCACATCAGCACGGCGGTGCCGGCCACGAGGGTGGGGATGATCAGGTAGCCGCGTGGCCAGATGCCCTCGGGGAGCAGCGGCACCGACGGTGCCTGGACGGCGGCGAAGAACGCACCACCGCCACCGTTGCCGAACAGGAAGACCAGCACGGTCGCCTGGAGCGTCGCGAGCGCGATCGTCACGTAGCGGGTGTACTGGGTGATCTTGCGCTGCCCGACGGCACCCTGCTGCTGCAGCTCCTCGAGCTTGGGGATGACCACGCCGAGGACCTGCATGATGATGCTGGCCGTGATGTACGGCATGATGCCGAGCGCGAAGACCGAGAACGACTCGAAGGCGCCGCCGGAGAACAGGTTGAACAGCCCGAGGGCGCCGTCCTGGGTGCTCGCACGCAGCTGGTCGATCGCCAGCGGGTCGACACCCGGAACCCGGATGGCCGCCCCGACGCGGTACAGGGCGACGATCAGGAAGGTGAACAGGATCTTGTTGCGAAGATCCGCCACCTTGAAGATGTTCTTGATGTTCGACAGCACTGGCGAAATGGTCCTTTGCGATTGACCCCGGCGAGGCTATCCCGCCTCGGGTGATACGGGACGGCGCTCGCGAGCCGCCCGTCGTCGATCGATCGGTGGGTGCCCCGGGTTACCGGTTGGTGAACTGGTTGCCCTTGGCGGCCGGGCGACCGGCCTTGCCCTCGGCCTTGAACGGGAGCTCGATCAGGGTGACCGAGCCACCGGCGGCCTCGATGGCTTCGCGGGCGGCCTTCGACACGGCGTGGGCGTGCACGTCGACCTTGCCCGAGAGCTCGCCGCGGGCGAGCACCTTGACGAAGGCGTCCTTGCGGACGATGCCGTGCGCGTGCAGGACGGCGGGCGACACCGTCGACTCACCCAGTTCGGCGAGCGTGTCGAGATTGACCGCGGTGTACTCGACGCGGAACGGGTTCGTGAACCCCTTCAGCTTCGGGACGCGCATCTTGAGCGGCGTCTGGCCACCTTCGAAGCCGCGCGCCACCGTGTTGCGAGCGCGCTGGCCCTTGGTGCCGCGGCCGGCGGTCTTGCCGCCCTTGCCGCCGGTGCCGCGGCCGACCCGCTTCGCGTTCTTCTTGGCGCCGGGTGCCGGCGCGAGATCGTCGACTCGCATGTCAGCTCTCCTCTTCGTCGGACGTGTCATCGGCCTTGTCGTCGGCGACCTGGTCGACGACGTCGGCCACTTCCTCGACGACGGCCTCACCGGACTCGTTCGCCTTGCTGCTGCCCTGCGGCCCGTCGGCGTCGATCGCGATCAGGTGCGGGACGCGGGCGATCATGCCGCGGATCTCGGGACGGTCGGGCAGGGTGTTGGTCTGACCGATCCGGCCGAGGCCGAGCGCACGCAGCGTGCCCTTGGTCTTCGGCTTGACGCCGATCGCCGAGCGCGTCTGGGTGACGGTGATCGTGTTCTCACTCATGGTTGGCTCCCGCAGCGCCGGCCGCCATCTGCTTCTGGCGCTCGTTGTAGGCGTCGAGCAGGCCCTTGGGCACGAAGCTCTCGGCGGGGATGCCGCGACGCTTCGCGACCTCGTCGGGGCGCTGCAGCGACTTCAGCCCGGCGATCGTGGCGCGGGCGACGTTGATGTGGTTGGCCGAACCGAGCGACTTGCACAGGATGTCGTGCACGCCCGCCTCTTCGAGGATGATGCGGGCCGCGCCACCGGCGATGACGCCGGTACCGGGAGCGGCGGGCTTCATGAGCACGCGACCACCACCGGTCTCGCCGATCACCGGGTGGATGATCGTCGAACCGGCCAGCGGCACCTCGAACAGGTTCCGCTTGGCCTCTTCGGTGCCCTTCTGGATGGCGAGGGGCACTTCCTTGGCCTTGCCGTAACCGAGCCCGACGCGCCCGTTGCCGTCGCCGACCACGACGAGCGCGGTGAAGGCGAACCGGCGACCACCCTTGACGACCTTGGCGACGCGGTTGATGGTGATGACGCGCGACTCGCGCAGCCCGCCATCGTTGTCGTCACGGTTGTCGTTGCGGTTGTTGCGGTTGTCGTTGTAAGCCATCAGAACTCCAGTCCGGCTTCGCGGGCGGCTTCGGCGATCGCGGCGATGCGACCGTGGTAGGCGAACCCACCGCGGTCGAAGACCACGGAGGTCACACCGGCGTCACGGGCCCGCTCGGCGACGAGCTTGCCGACACGCTCGGCGGCGGCGACGGTGCCGCCGCTGCCCTGCTCGCGCTGGCCGGGCTCGACACTCGAGGCCGCGGCGAGCGTGACCCCGGCGTCGTCGTCGATGACCTGCGCGGAGATGTGCTTGTTGGACCGGAACACGGCCAGGCGCGGACGCTCGGCGGTGCCGTGCAGCTTCTTGCGGATGCGGCGATGGCGACGGATCCGGCCGTCGCGGCGTGCCTTGGCGATGTCACTCATGACTGCTCCGAACTCACTTCTTGCCGGCCTTGCCGGCCTTGCGCAGGATGCGCTCGCCGGCGTACCGGACGCCCTTGCCCTTGTACGGCTCGGGCTTGCGGATGCTGCGGATGTTGGCGGCCACCTGGCCGACGACCTCTTTGTCGATGCCGCTGACGACGACCTGGGTCGGCGCCGGAACCTCGAAGGTGATGCCCTCGGGCGCGCTGACCGAGACCGGGTGGCTGAACCCGAGGTTCAGACGGAGGCCGTTCGGGCCCTGCGCCTCGGCGCGGTAGCCGACGCCGACGATCTCGAGGTTCTTCGTGAAGCCGTCGGTGACACCGATGACCATGTTGTTGACGAGGCTGCGAACGAGGCCGTGCAGGGCCCGGTTCTTGCGCTCGTCGTTCGGACGGGCGAACGTCAGCCGACCGTCCTCCTGCGAGATCTCGATCTCGCCGGGGATCTCGCGGCTGAGCGAACCCTTGGGGCCCTTCACCGTGATGGTGCGACCCGAGATGGTGACGTCGACGCCCGAAGGGACCGTCACCGGGGCGTTTCCGATACGCGACATGTCGGCTCCTTACCAGACGTAGCAGAGGACCTCGCCGCCCACGTTGCGCTGGCGCGCTTCGCGGTCGGTCATGAGGCCGTGGCTGGTGGACAGGACGGCGACGCCGAGGCCACCGAGCACGCGGGGCACGGCAGAGGCCTTGCGGTAGACCCGCAGACCCGGCGTCGAGATGCGACGGAGACCCGAGATCGTGCGATCACGGTCGTCGCTGTACTTCATCTGGATGGTGAGCACGTCACCGACGCCCTTGTCGGACGGCGCGACCTCGAAGCCCGAGATGTAGCCCTCGGACTCGAGCACCTTGGCGAGTGCCACCTTCTGCTTCGACGAGGGCATGCGCACCTCGTCGTGCATCGCCGTATTCGCATTGCGGATACGGGTCAGCATGTCGGCGATGGGATCAGTCAGCATGTTGTTCCTCCCTCACCAGCTCGACTTGGTCAGACCGGGGATCTCACCGGCGTGCGCCAGCTCGCGCAGGCAGACACGGCAGAGACCGAACTTGCGGAACACCGAGCGCGAACGCCCGCAGCGCCGGCACCGGGTGTAGGCCCGGACCTTGTACTTCGGCGTCTTGTTCGCCTTGTTGACGAGTGCCTTCTTGGCCATGGTTCTACTTCTTGCCCTTCGTCACTTCTGCTCGTTCACTTCTTCTTCTTGCCGCCGTACTGGGGACCACGGCGCTTCTTCTTGCGGGGGGCGGACTCGGCGTCGGCGCCCTTCTGGAACGGGAAGCCGTACGCATCGAGCAGCGCCTTGCCGGCTTCGTCGGTGACGGCGGTCGTCACGATCGTGATGTCCATGCCCCGCGGCGCGTCGACCCGGTCGACGTCGATCTCGGGGAACACCGTCTGGTCACGCAGACCGAAGGTGTAGTTGCCACGGCCGTCCCACGAGTGGGCCGGCAGGCCACGGAAGTCGCGGATACGGGGGATCGCGACCGACAGGAGCCGGTCGAAGAACTCCCACATGCGGTCGCCGCGCAGCGTCACCTTGGTGCCGATGGCCTGGCCCTCACGCAGCTTGAACCCGGCGATCGAGGTCTTGGCCTTGGTGATGATCGGCTTCTGGCCGGCGATCACCGTGAGCTCGTCGACGGCCTTCTCGAGCAGCGACGGCGTCTGCGTCGCCCGACCGACACCCATGTTGATGACGATCTTCTCGAGCTTGGGGACCTGCATGTCGTTCTCGATGCCGAGGTCCTTGGCCAGCTGGGCCTTGATCGTGTTGTTGTAGCGCGCCTTCAGACGCGGCTGGGTCATGGTCGACATGTCAGACCTCGTCTCCGCTCGGGCGAGCGATACGAACCTTCTCGCCCTTCTTGTTGGTCGAGTAGCCGAGGCGGACGGTCTCGCCCTTGTGCACGAACATCACGTTCGACGCATCGATGGGCATGTCCTTGTCGATGATGCCCGACTGCTCGTTGGCCCGGCGGGCCACCTGGTGGCGCGCAGCGGTGTTGACACCGCTGACGATCACCTTGTTGTCCTTCGGGAAGACCCGCTCGACGACGCCCTCGGCGCCCTTGTCCTTGCCCGTGATGACCCGGACGGTGTCACCCTTACGAAGCTTCACTCAGATCACTCTCCTCAGATCACTTCCGGCGCGAGCGAGACGATGCGCATGAACTTGCGGTCACGCAGCTCGCGGCCGACGGGGCCGAAGATGCGGGTGCCGCGCGGCGTCAGGTCGTCCTTGATGAGCACGGCCGCGTTCTCGTCGAAGCGGATGTAGCTGCCGTCGGGACGACGCTTTTCTTTCTTGACACGGACGACGACGCACTTGACGACGTCGCCCTTCTTCACCCCGGCGCCCGGGATGGCGTCCTTGACGGTGGCCACGAAGGTGTCGCCGATCGAGGCGTAGCGGCGGCGCGTACCACCGAGCACCTTGATGCAGAGCACCTCGCGCGCACCCGAGTTGTCCGCGACCTTGAGTCGCGATTCCTGCTGGATCATCAGCGGGCCCTTTCCAGGATCTCGACCAGGCGCCAGCGCTTGTTCTTGCTCATCGGACGGCACTCCATCACGCGGACCCGGTCGCCGACACCGGCGTCGTTGGTCTCGTCGTGGGTGTAGAGCTTCTTCGACCGGAGGACGAACTTGTTGTACTTCGCGTGACGGACACGGTCGGTGACCGTCACGACGATCGTCTTGTCCATCGACGTCGAGGTGACCAGGCCCTCACGCACCTTGCGGGCGTGGCGGCCGGCCGTCTCGTCGTCGGTCGTCGTGGTGGTTGTGGTGTCTTCGCTCATGTCTCTCAGTTCCCCATTCACCCTTGGGCCTCGGCGGCGGCGATCTCGCGCTCACGGATGAGCGTGTTGATGCGGGCGATCTGGCGCCGGACCTTGGTGATCTCGGCGGTGTTCTCGAGCTGGCCCGTGGCGTTGCGGAAGCGGAGGTTCAGCGCCTCGTGCTTCGTCTCGCGGAGCTCGTCGACGAGCTCGTTCAGGTCCATCTCGCGCAGCTTGTTCTTCTTCGCCATCTCAGTTCATCTCCCTCAGATGATCTCGTCACGCGTGATGACGCGAGCCTTGATCGGCAGCTTCTGGATCGCCTTGTTCATGGCGGCCTTGGCCATCTCTTCGTTCGGGTAGGAGAGCTCGAACAGGACGCGGCCCGGGCGCACGACGGCGACCCAGAACTCGGGGTTGCCCTTGCCCGAGCCCATGCGGGTCTCGGCCGGCTTCTTGGTGACCGGCTTGTCGGGGAAGATGTTGATCCACACCTTGCCGCCGCGGCGGATCGACCGGGTCATCGCGATACGGGCCGCCTCGATCTGGCGGGCGGTCAGCCAACCCGGCTCGAGCGCCTGGATCCCGTACTCGCCGAAGTGCAGCTCGGTGCCACCCTTGGCCATCCCACGGGTGCGGCCACGGTGGTGCTTGCGGTGTGCGATCTTGCGAGGCATCAACATGATGGTTGCTCCGTTCTCCGGCTCAGTCGTCGGCCCGGAAGTGCGGGGTCTCGTGACCGTCGCGCGTCTGGCGATCGATCGTCTCTTCTTCGTCGAGCAGCTTCTCGAGCTCGGGGTCGGCGTCCTTGATGAGCGGCTGCGTCTCGGCCTCGGGCGCCTCGGTGCGGGGACGCGACGACGACACGACCTTGCGGGGCCCGGCGTCGGCGGTCTGGCCGGACGTCTCGCCGACGGCCATGGCGGCCTCACGGGCGATCTTGTCCTCGTTCTGGGCCTTGTACGGCAGGATGTCGCCCTTGTAGAGCCAGACCTTGACGCCGACCCGGCCGTTCGAGGTCTTCGCCTCGCGGAAGCCGTAGTCGATGTCGGCACGCAGGGTGTGCAAAGGCACGCGGCCCTCGCGGTACCACTCGGTGCGGCTCATCTCGGCGCC
>JAUHYJ010000209.1 GCA_030425785.1 Acidimicrobiia bacterium
TCGAATCGCTCATGAGCATCTCGACGGACATGTCGCCGGCACGAGGAACGTCATCCACGGATGCAGACTAACTCGCACCCGGTCGTCAGCACCCAACGTCGACGAGTCAGTGCCCGTCGAAGGTGAACGTCCGCTGCACGAGGATCTCGCCCTCCCAGTTCGTGCCGGTGGTGGTGACCGAGATCGTGTCGCCCTCGTCGGCCGTGATACACGCATCGTCCTTGCCGTCGTCCTGGAACGAGAACTCGCGCTCCGAGTTGGGGTAGATGCACGTGAACTGACCCGACGTCTGCTCGAAACCCTCGACGGTGAAGCTCGCGACCAGGCAATCGTCGCTGAACCGGCACGGCTTCATCTCGGCGCTGATCAGCACGCGTGGCTCGGGTGTCGCCGCCGTCGTGCTGGGGGCGAGTGTGGTCGGTGTCGGCAGTGTGGTCGACGAGGCCGACGACGACACGGTGGTCGACGAGGCCGACGGCGCGACCGTGGCGATCGTCGGACCGGCCGAACTCGCCGTGTCGTCGTCGCCGCCCTCGAACGCTCGCCACAGCATGACGACGACGATCACCAGCACCAGCACTGGGACCACAGCCGGCCAGTTGATCGACCATTCGGAACCGCTTCGACTCGCACCGGCCGACCACGTCGCCGGAGCCACTCCGGTCGTCGGCCCAGCCGCGTCCTGATCGACCCCGTCCCGATCACCGCCCTCCACGAGCCCGATGGTACCGAACCCCGTCCTGGGGCGCCGGGCGACCCTTCCGACCCGTCCGACAGTTCGCCGACGGCGACGAGGTGCGATGCGGCTCCGAGGACGACGACCGTCGCGGCACGCCGACCGTATGCGCCGGGCGCTGCGGCCGATGCCGCCACCGGTGGTGCGGCGCGCCACGGCCGGGCGCGGGCGAGCAACATGCCGTCAGGTTGGACGCCTTCGTCGCAGTACGGGCACGCACTCGTGGCCTCGGGTTCAGTGTTGGGGCGCTCGACCCGGATGGGTCTCGTGTTCGAGGGTGTCGGTGCGTTGGGTCGGGTGGCGGGTGGACCGGCGTGGTTTCAGCGGGCCCGGCCGAGTGGGAGCGTTGGCGCGCCCGACCCGGATGGGTCGCGTGATCGCGGGTGCGGGTGCGTCAGGCCGATCGGCGTACCGTCCGGCGATCGTTCAGTGATCCGGACCAGTACGGCGTGCCGTCGGGCCGGACCCACGTGCCGACTCGGCTTGCGGTCATCGTGAAGGTCCATCCGCCCTCGTGGACGAGGTGGTGATGGGTGTCGCACAGCGGCGCCAGGTTGTCGAGATCGGTGCGACCCACCGGGGACCACGGATCGAGGTGGTGGATGTGGCACTCGTCGATCGACACGGTGCAGTCGGGGTGCGAACACGTCGCCTGCATCGCCTCGATCGCGATGCGCTGTTCCGGTGTGGCCAGCCTGCGTGCGCGTCCCTCGTCGAGGACCACGCCGCCACCGTCGAGGACGACCGGGATGACGCCGGCCTCGCAGGCGATGCGGCGGGCCGTGTCGACGGGGACCGGCACCCCCGAGTCGGTCTCGCAGAGGGTGCGGTCGTGTCGCCCGCCCATGAGGGAGTCGACGTCGATGTGGACGACGAGTCCGCTGCGACCGGTCGCCCCGGCATGCGCGACCGCCTCGACCATGGCATCGACCGTCAGCCGATCCCACGAGGTGCGCCCGCCGCCGGTCTGCTGGTCTCGGCGCCGCAGGCGCCCACGAGCTGACTGCACGGCCGACCAGATCTGCCGATCGGTGACCGGGTCGCATTCGATGAGCGTCTTGTGCATGCCGGTCTGGCGGTCGACCCAACGGGTCACCTTCGATTGCTTCCGCTGCTGCTCGAGCTCGTCGACGTCGGCTCGGGCGTTGTGTCGAGCACGGATTCCCCTGGCCAGCTCGCGGCAGCTGCGCGCGAACGCGTCGACACCCTGCCGCTCGGCGTCGGCGAGCAGATCGTCCGCCGCATCACGGAACTCGGCCTGCTCCTCGTCGGACAACCCCTTGGTCGCGGTCGCGATCGCGTCGACGTGGCCCGCCGACACCGTGCCGTCGCCGAGTGCGTCCTCGAACGCCGGCATGGCCGTGCACACCGCTTCACGCTCGTCGGCCGCCGCAGCCTCCTTGCCGGACTGGCGACCGTGATTCGACAGGGAGCTGCGAGGTTCGGCCGCCTGACCCTCGGCAGCGAGTGCTCGCTGGCGCCGGGTGGCTCGCACCTGGCGCGCATCGCACCAGGCCCTCAGCTCGGCGACCCGGCGCACGTAGGCGTCGAGTTCGTCGGCGTCCAGCGCATCCGGATCGGTGTCACGCACGGCGGCGTACACCTCGTCGGGTGGACTCTTCATGGGGGCTCCGATCATCGAGGGTTCACGATCGGGGAAGTCGGTAGGGGAAGGATAGCGAACATGTGTTCGATATGCAACCGATTTCGGAATCTCGGCCCGGGACGATCTCGTCGATGGCCCGATACGTCATCGACGCGCCGACGCTGCTGTATCTGATCGCCGAGGACGTCACGCCTGAACTGCGGGTGCGCCCGTCGCGGAGACGCTCTGACGACGCAAGGATCGGACGTCAGGCGTCGGCGAGGTCGGCGATGTCGGCCATGATGGACGCCAGCTCGAAGTCCTTCGGGGTGTAGACCTTGGCGACGCCGGCGGCGACCAGCGTCGGGCGATCGTCCTCGGGGATGATGCCACCGACCACGACGGGCGTGTCGAGCCCCTCCGCCCGCAGCTTGCCGATCAGGTCCGGGACGAGCTCGAGGTGCGAGCCGGACAGGATCGAGAGCCCGATCACGTCCGGATCCTCGTCGCGCGCCGACGCCACGATCTGGTCGAGCGTCAGGCGGATGCCGGAGTAGATGACCTCCATCCCGGCGTCGCGGGCCCCGACCGCGATCTGCTCGGCCCCGTTGGAGTGGCCGTCGAGGCCCGGCTTGGCGACGAGCAGCCGGACCGGCCCGCCCGGTCGCACCCGCATCCGCTCGGCGACGGTCGCCAGGCCGCCGACCGCGCCGCCCGAGGCGCCGCCGACGCCGGTCGGGCCCCGGTACTCGCCGAACGCCTCGCGCATCACGACACCCCACTCGCCGGTCGTGCCGCCGGCCTTGGCGAGCGCGATCGTCGCCGGCATCACGTTCTCGTCGGTCGCCGCCACGCGTCGTAGCTCGTCGAGCGCCGCGTCGACGGCGCTCTGATCGCGCGACGACCGCCAGGTCTGCACGTCGGCGACCATCTCCGCTCCGACCGCAGGGTCGACGGTCAGGATCGCCCCCTCGCCACCGAGCGGGCCGTCGGTCGCCTCGGTGAACGCGTTCACCCCGACGACGGTCTGCTCGCCCGACTCGATGCGCCGGGTGCGCGCGGCCATCGATGCCACCAGCCGCGACTTCAAGGTCTCGACCGCCTCGAACGCCCCGCCGAGCTCGAGCACCTCGTCGAGCTCGGCCTGGGCGGCGTCGCGGAGCTCGGCCGTCTTCGCCTCGATCACGTGGGACCCGTCGAACAGATCCCCGTACTCGAGCAGGTCGGTCTCGAATGCCAACACCTGTTGCATTCGCAGCGACCACTGCTGGTCCCACGGCGTCGGCAGGCCGAGCGCCTCGTTCCACGCCGGCAGCTGCACCGAACGGGCCCGCGCCCGCTTCGACAGCGTCACGCCGAGCATCTCCAACACGATCCGCTGGACGTTGTTCTCGGGCTGTGCCTCGGTCAACCCCAGCGAGTTCACCTGCACGCCGTAGCGGAACCGGCGCTGCTTCGGGTCGTCGACGCCGTAGCGCTCGAGCCCGATGCGGTCCCACATCTCGGTCATCGCCCGCAGCTTGCAGATCTCCTCGACGAAGCGGATGCCCGCGTTGACGAAGAACGAGATCGACCCGAACACCTGCCCGAACCGCTCGGGCGCGACCTGGCCAGAGTCACGGACCGCGTCGAGCACATCGATCGCCGTCGCCATCGAATAGGCGATCTCCTGCACCGGTGTCGCGCCGGCCTCCTGCAGGTGGTACGAGCACACGTTCATCGGGTTCCACGCCGGCGCGTGCTCGGCGCACCAGGCGACCATGTCGACGATCAGCCGGCGCGACGGTACCGGCGGGAAGATGTAGGTGCCGCGCGACAGGTACTCCTTGACGATGTCGTTCTGGGTCGTGCCTCGCAGCTCGCTCGACGCGACCCCCTGCTCCTCGGCGTTGGCGACGTACAGGGCGAGCAACCACGACGCCGACGCGTTGATCGTCATCGACGTGTTCATCTCGCCGGGCGGGATCTGGTCGAGCAGGGTCCGCATGTGGCCGAGGTGCGCGACCGGCACCCCGACCTTGCCGACCTCGCCCCGAGCCATCTCGGAGTCGGGGTCGTAGCCGGTCTGGGTCGGGAGGTCGAAGGCGATCGACAGCCCCGTCTGGCCCTTGGCCAGGTTGGTGCGGTACAGCTGGTTGCTCGCGGCCGCCGTCGAATGACCGGAGTACGTCCGCATCATCCAGGGGCGGTCTCGCTCGACGGCGTCGCTCATCCTGCTTCCTTTCGATTTCTCGTCAACTCGCACTCAAGACCCTGCCACGGGTGACCGATACACAACATGTCCGACCGAAACGCCGGTTCACGACACGTTCGTGGTGGAACCTCCGCCGGCACCTGGGACAAACGGTCGGTTTCCGGATCTCGGCGCTGGTGGGTGGCGGCCCACCAGCGCCGATCCTGTTTTCGTTCCTGATGGTCGGGACTGGGCTCCGCTCCGCTTCGCCTGCTCCCTCCGGTCCGGCCGTGCTCCCTGGCGGTCGCTGTCGGCCGGCTGCACGGCACGAGCGCGACGCATTCGGGCCGAGCGCAGCCCGCGTCAGACGGCCTGGGCGAGGCGGGCGAGGTACTCCTGCCGCGGGATCGCGATCGCGCCGAGTGTCTCGAGATGGGGCGTCGTCCACTGGACGTCGAGCAGCGTGGCCTGTGTGTCCCGGAGCCAGTCGACCAGATGCACGAGTGCGACCTTCGAGGCGTCGGTCGTCCGGTGGAACATCGACTCGCCGGCGAACAAGCCGCCCACCCGGACCCCGTACAGCCCACCGACGAGCTCGCCGTCGGCGATCACCTCGAACGAGTGCGCCCAGCCGAGCCGGTGCAGTCGGTCGTAGGCGTCGACGAACGCGTGGTTGATCCAGCCGCCCTCTCGCACCGGGTCGGCGCACGCCGCCATCACCTCGCGGAACCGGCCGTTCATCTCGACGTCGTAGCGGCGGATGCTCCGTCGCAACGAGCGGCTCGTCCGCAACCCGTCGAGGGGGATGATCCCCCGCGGATCGGGCGAGAACCACGCGACGCGTCGACGGTCGAACGGCATCGGGAACAGCCCGGCCCGGTACGCCGCCAGCAAGGTGCCCGGTTCGAGATCGGCGCCGACCGCGACGATGTCGGAGTCGTCGACCGGCCCGTCGGTCGGCATCGACCAGCGCGACGGCGGCGGCTCGACCGGCGCCACCAGCGGGGCGCGACCTCCGGACGGGGTCCGCTCGCTCACCGCTCCAGTGTCGCACGGCCGTCGGCTCGCTCGCGAGATCCGGTCGAGGAATCGTGGTCGGGGCCGGTCAGGAGTACGTGTAGAAGCCGGCCCCGGACTTGCGGCCGAGCTGACCGGCCGCCACCTTCCGGCGCAGCGTGGGGACGGCGGCGTAGTTCGGGTCGCGGAACTCGTCGTACAGGGCGTCGAGGATGGCGAGCGACGTGTCGAGGCCGACCAGGTCGAGGAGCGCGAACGGCCCCATCGGGAAGCCGCACCCTCCCTGCATCGCCGTGTCGATCGACTCCATCGACGCGGTGCCGTACTCCATCATCCGCACGGCGTTGTTGAGGTAGGGGAACAGCAGGGCGTTGACGATGAAGCCGGCGCGGTCCTCGACGAGCACGGCGTCCTTGCCGCAGGCCTCGGCGAATCCGGTGGCCCGGGCGATCGTCTCGTCGCTCGCCGTGACCGGCTTGACGATCTCGACGAGCCGCATCACCGGCGCGGGGTTGAAGAAGTGGATGCCGCAGACCTGGTCGGGGCGTTGTGTGGCCATCGCCATCTCGACGACCGGCAGGGTCGAGGTGTTCGTCGCGAGGATGCCGTCCGGCTTGACGATCTGCTCGAGTTCGGCGAAGAGCGCCCGCTTGACGGCGAGGTCCTCGACGACGCTCTCGATGACGAGGTCGCAGTTGGCGAGCTGACCGAGGTGATCGGTGACCGTGATCCGGCCGACGATGGCGTCGCGCTCGTCGCCGGTCATCTTCTCCTTGGCGACCTGCCGGTCGAGCCCTCCGGCGATCTTGGTGAGGACCGCTTCGGCGCCCTCGAGGGTGCGGGACCGTACGACCACGTGGTGCCCGGCCCGAGCAGCGACCTCGGCCAGCCCCGCGCCCATGATGCCCGACCCGACCACCCCGACTTCGAAGATGTCTGCCATGCGGACACCGTAGTTACCCATGGGTAACTCCGGCAAGCCGGAGTGGCGCCTCGCGCCGGGCGAGATCGATACCGGCCTGCCAGCCCGGTGCGCGCCCGCCGTCCGGCGGGCGGAGGTCGGCCC
>JAUHYJ010000210.1 GCA_030425785.1 Acidimicrobiia bacterium
CTGCTCTGACGGACCCGCCGTGTCGCACGGGTCCGCACGCGCCGATCTCGACGCCTTCCTGGCGCGCCACGACCTCGACGCCGATGCGGTGGGCGACCTCGCTCGCACTTGTCGCGACCGGCTGGCGGACGAGGTGGGCGAGCTCGCCGCACTTCGCGACGACGGGGCGCACCCCGTCCCCGACCTGACCTTCGACGAGCTGGTGACGCTCTCGGACACGCACCGTGACCTGATCCGGCGGCGCGGGTGCGTCGTCGTCCGCGGCACCTTCGACCCCGACGAGGCGGTCGGCTGGGACGCGGCGCTGGCCGGCTACCTGGAGCGCAACGGGTTCGACGATCACGCCGAGGGGTCGGGCATCCGGCCGATCTACTGGTCGATCCCGCAGATCGAGGTGCGCCAGCACCCTCGCACCGTCGCCGTGCGGCGCGCGCTGAACGCGATCTGGACCGACGGGGCGTCGACGTTCGACGCCGACCATGACATCGGCTACGCCGACCGGATCCGCAGGCGCCCACCCGGGTCGACCGCTCGCGGGCTCCGGCTGCACTGCGACTCGCCGGCCAGCGGTGGCTGGCGGATCGCGGAGAACGGTCGGGTGTTCCACCAGGTCCTGGCCGGCCACCCCGAGCGTCACGACCCGTGGGACGCCACGCACCGGACCGCAGCCGACGACACGTCGTTGGCGCCCGCGGGTGTGTTTCGCACCTTCCAGGGTTGGACGGCGCTCAGCGAGATGCGCCCCGACGACGGTGTGCTGACCCTGGTGCCGACGCTGCGGGCGATCGAGCACCTGCTGATCGCCGAGCTCGCCCGCGAGGTCGGCGTCGCGGACGACCAGCCGACCGCACGATCGACGCCATCGCCATCACCATCGCCATCGTCTCCGGCGCCGCCGCGGGTCAGGGCGGACGAGCTCGTCGCGTCGGTCGCCACCCGCATCCCGGCGGTCCGGCCGGGCGACACCGTCTGGTGGCACGGCGACCTGGTGCACGGGGTCGACGATGCCGCGAACGACACCCGCTGGGCGAACGTGATGTACGTCCCCGTGTCACCGCGTTGTCCGCGCAACGATGCGTACGGCGCGACGATGCTCGACCGCTTCGACGCCGGACGGAGCCCGATCGACTTCCCGGCCGAACACCTCGAGGTCGGCTTCGAGGGGCGGGCGACCCGCGCCGAGCTGAACGAGGTCGGTCGCGAGCAGTTCGGCATCGTCCCCGTCGCGCCCGCCAGGGCTGCGCACGACGGCGTCGGCGAGGGGTCGATCGGATCCGCCGCGACATCGATCTGAGCCGCAGATTTCCTGTTGGCCGGGGCTGGGCCAGTAGTGTTCGGTCGGTAGTGTCGTGGCCGCCAGCCTCGTCCATGACGATGCAACCTGCCCCAACTCAGATCTCGCCGCCGGCGCACGACGTGCCTCGCAGCATGCAGTCCAACGCTCCAGACATCGCTCAAGGAAATCCCCACGTTTCATGACGACGATCGATACCCACACCGACGACGCCGGTGCCGTTGCGGGCACGCCGTCGGCCGTCGAAGCCTTCTTCGTCGGGGTCGCCGACTGGGTCACCTCGACCGACCACAAGAAGATCGGACGTCTCTACGCCGGCTTCGGGCTGCTCGTGCTCACCGCCGCCGCCGTGCTCGGGCTCGTGCTCGGCCTCGAGCGGGCCGATGACGCGGCGCTGCTCGACGCCGATGCGCTGCTGCAGACCTTCCAGCTGTACCGCGTCGGCATCGTGTTCGGCGGTATCGCCCCGCTCGCGCTCGGTCTCGCCGTCGCCGTGACGCCGCTGCAGCTCGGCGCCCGCTCGATCGCGTTCCCGCGCCTCGCGCTGACCGGGTTCTACGCCTGGCTCGGGGGCTTCACGCTCGCGATCGTCGCGCTCGGTCGCAACGGCGGCGCCGGTGGCGGCGACGCCAACATGGTCGACCTCTACCTCGCCGGGCTCGGCCTCGCCGTGATCGGGCTGTGCGCCACGGCCGGCACCGTCGCCACGTCCGTCCTCACGACGCGGGCGCCCGGCATGACGATGCGGCGGGTGCCGCTCTTCGCCTGGTCGAGCCTCATCGGGGCGCTCGGCATGCTGATCTCGCTGCCGGTCACGTTCGGCGTCGTCATCTACCTCTTCATCGACCATCGCCTCGGCGTCCAGGCCAACTTCCTCGGCGTCGAGGGCATCGGTTCGTGGCTGCACTGGGCGCTGTCGGTCCCGGCGGTCGTCGTGTACGCCCTGCCGGCCGTCGGCGTCGCCGCCGAGCAGGTGCCGGTGGCGTTCAAGGCGCGCCAGGCGTTGCGCGGCGTCATGTTCGCCGCGATCGCCCTCGTCGGCATCACCGCCCTCGCCGCCGCCACCCAGCAGTTCACCCAGGAAGTCACCTTCGACACCGACGGCGAGACGTTCCTGCGCGGTGCGGTGCCGTTCGCGGTCTTCATCGGCCTGCCGCTGCTGGGGATCACCGGCACCCTCCTGCTGGCACTCGGCACGATGCGCGCCGGCAACGGCCGGCCGTCGATCCGGGCGCCCTTCGTCTTCGGCATCCTCGGGCTGCTCTTCGTCGGTGCCGGCATCGCCGCCACCGCGATCATGAACATCACCGATCTCGAGCTGATCTCGCCCGACGGCACCCAGTTCACCGTGTTCGAGGAGGGGGCGACCCTGCTTGTCGTGTACGGGGCAGCGCTGGCCGCGATCGGTGGCCTCGTGTTCTGGGCGCCCAAGCTGTGGGGCCGGGTCGTCCCCGACGGCGCCGCCATCCCGCTCGCCCTGCTGGGGGCCGCCGGCACCGCACTCGCCGCCGTGCCGCTGCTCGTCGCCGGGTTCCTCGACCAGCTCGGTGGCGTGCCCTCGAGCGACGCCGACGTCGCCCGACTCCTCGACACGAGTGGGGTCGACGGCGCTGCGGCGCTGAACACGCTGTCGCTCGTCGGCCACGGCCTGATGGCACTCACGATCGTCGCCGTGGCGGGGCTGATGCTGAAGACGTTCACCGGGTCGGCCGACGACGCCGACAGCGCCGACGACGACAACCCGTACGGTGGGCACACCGTCGAGTGGGGCACCACGTCGCCCGCGCCGGCCGCCAACTACGACCACGTCGTCACGGTCGCCTCCGCCGAGCCCCAGTTCGACCTCACCCACGACCAGACGACCGACCAGACGATCGAAGGGAGCCAGTCGTGAGCGCCGCCACCGCCCCGGTCGCCCTGCCGCCCGCTGCTGCACCGGCGCCCAAGCGCCAGTTGTTCATCGGCACCGCCCTGGCGTGCGTCGCCGGCACGATGCTGGTCGGCGGCATGCTCGCCATCTGGGTGCTCCTGCGTGAGCGTTACCTCACGACCGGGCTGAACGGCGAGGTGATCGACCGCTTCCCGATCGGCTACGTCATCCACGAGGTCGCCTCGAACGTCATGCTCATGACGATCTGGGGGCTGTGCCTGTTCGCCCAATGGGCGGTCTACGCCGGCAACCGCGGTGACCGCGCCCACACCGGCCTCGCGCTCGGCGTCAGCGCCGTGTTCGCACTCGCGTTCATCAACGCCCAAGCGTTCGTCTGGTCGCAGATGGAGGTCGAGATCGCCGACGAGTACTACGGCGCCCTGTTCTATGCCATGACCGGCACGATGCTCGCCATCGTGGTCGCCGGTCTCGTCTACACCGTCGTCGCCGCCTTCCGGGCGCTCGGCGGCCGCCTGCAGGAGACCGAGATCCTGTCGGCCCACGCCCTCTACTGGTACTGGGCGGCCGCTGCGTACAGCGCCGTCTGGTTCGTCGTCTACGTCACCAAGTGAGCTCAGCACCACGATGATCACCACCGGTTCCAAACTCCTCGTCGGCTCGGCCGTCGCCGCCTGGGTCTTCGCCGCGGTCTACGGCGTCGCCCAAGAGGGCGCCCTCGGCACCATCGGCCTCGTGTCGGTGGCCGTCGCGCTGTCGCTGCTCGCCGGGCTCAACGTCTTCGTCCGCGACTCCAACGTCTCGGCGATGGAGCCCGCATCGTTCGAGACGGCCCCGGCGGCCCAGGCCACGGCTCGCTCGTCGCTGTGGCCGTTGCTCGTGGGCATCGGCGCCACCTCGCTCACCCTCGGCCTCGCCACCGTCCCGGCCTTCTTCGTCATCGGCATCATCGCCATCGCCGCCGGTGCGCTCGAGTGGATCATCCAGGGCTGGAGCGAGCGGGCGTCCGCCGACCGCGCCTTCAACAGCGAGGTCCGCGACGTCATGGCCGACCCGGTCGAGCTGCCGGTCGCGGGTGCGATCGGCTTCGCCGTGATCGCCTACGCGTTCAGCCGCGTGATGCTCGGCATGCCGTCGAAGTCGGCGACGGTCGTGGTGTTCTCGGTCGTCGGCGCGATCATCCTCGCCGTCGGCGTGATGGTGGCGCTGCGACGAGGGATCTCGAAGTCGACCCTCACCGGTGCGTTCTCGCTCGGCGCCGTGGCGCTGATCGCCGGCGGCACCATCGCCGGGCTCAACGGCGAACGCGAGATCGAGGAGCACCACGACACCGGCTACATCGCCGAGCGCAACGAATGCGGCACCGAGGAGACCGAGGCCGACGAGAAGGCGAGCCAGACGGTCGCCGGCAAGTCGAACGCCGCCGCCGCGATCCACTTCGACGGCACCGAGCTCACCGCCGACGTCCCCGGCTACGACGGCGACTTCGAGACCCTGCAGCTGCCGCGCTCGAACCCCAACAACATCTTGTTCTACAACGAGTCCGATCATCATGCGCGCCTCGTGATCGAGCTGCACCCGGCCGAGGGCACCGACGGCCCCGAGCGGCTGTGCACGGCTCTGGTCGACGAGGGTGGCGTCCAGCTCCTGACGGTCGAGTTCGACCGCCCGTCGTTCGCCTTGGCCGCCGACGGTGAGGGGTACGCGTTCACCGTGCCGGGCTCCGATGCCGAGCTCGAGGTGGTCGTGCCGTGAACTCGCTCGCTAGTCTGACCGAGAAAGTACGTACGTTTACGATGAGCATGTCGACCTCCCGCCTCCGCACCGCCGTTCTGGCCGGCGCGGGCACGCTCGTCCTCGCCTCGTGCGCACAGGACGCACCGCAGGACACCTGGGCACCCGCCGGCGAGTACGCACAGGAGATCCACGACCTCCAGTGGCCGATCTTCATGATCGCCGGCATCGTCGGTGTCATCGTGATGGTCGCCGTCACCATCGCCGTCGTCCGCTTCCGCGACCGGGGCCAGCCGATCCCCGAGCAGAGCCACGGCAAGGCGTGGCTCGAGTACCTGTTCATCGCCCTGCCGGCGCTGCTGCTCGCCGGCATCGCCGTGCCGACCGTCGCCACGGTCATCGCGCTCAACGACACCGACGACGCCGACTGCATCGTCAACGTCACCGGACAGCAGTGGTGGTGGGAGTACGACTACCCGATCGCCGCCGACGGGTCGATCTGCGGCTTCATGCCGTCGGGCGAGGCCGCTCCGATCGTCACCTCGGGCCAGATGGTCATCCCGACCGACGCCAAGGTCGTCATCCGCGGCACGAGCCGCGACGTCATCCACTCGTTCTGGGTGCCGAAGCTCAACGGCAAGCGCGACATGGTCCCCGGCCGTCTCCACACCTGGAACTTCCAGGCCGACCGGCCGGGCATCTACGCCGGCCAGTGCGCCGAGTTCTGCGGGCTCAGCCACGCCAACATGCGCATGGAGATCGTCGCCCTCGACGACGCCGACTTCCAGTCATGGCTCGACAACCAGCTCGAGCCGTACCAGTCGCCCGAGGAGGGCACGCTCGCAGCCGCGGGCGAGGCGTCGTTCATCACCAACTGTTCGCGCTGCCACCAGGTCGACGGGCTGGCCGACGCCGACGGCAACCCGATCGTGTCGCAGCCCGAGCTGCAGGTGTGGTCGGGCGCGGCGCCCAACCTCACGAACCTGATGACCCGCAACACGTTCGCCGGCGCCACCTGGGACCTGCTGAACGACGACTGCCGCGACGAGGTCTGGGAGGCCGAGCCCGACATCTTCGGCGAGCGGTACCTCGAGGGCGTCACCGAGGAGTGCCTCAACGAGATCGACCTGAGGGAATGGCTCCGGAACGCTCCGGAGAAGAAGCCGATGTACGCCGACCCCGAGAACCTCGAGGAGACCGACGGCCTCGTGCGCGGCATGCCCTACCTCGCCCTGTCCGAAGACCAGATCGACGAACTGGTCGCCTACCTCCTCGAGCTGAAGTGAGGCTGATCTGAGATGGCGCTGATCGAACGTCCCGCCACCGGCGAACTCGCCCCGGCGGTCGCCACCCCCTCGACGACCTATGGCGCCTTCCGGCGTCCGGTCGAGTCGACGGGCTGGAAGTCGTGGCTCTTCACGATCGACCACAAGAAGCTCGGGATCATGTACGGCGTCACCGCCATGTTCTTCTTCCTGATCGGTGGCTTCGAGGCGCTGCTGATCCGGGCCCAGCTCGCCGGGCCGGAAGGCACGGTGCTGTCGGCCGACAAGTACAACCAGATGTTCACGATGCACGCCACCACGATGGTGTTCCTCTTCGTGATGCCGA
>JAUHYJ010000211.1 GCA_030425785.1 Acidimicrobiia bacterium
TTCTCCTCGACGCCGCCGGCTCGTCGCCACGGTGGCGACCGCAGCCACGGCCGCCGTCGCCATCCTGCCCGCTGCACCCGCCGACGCCGGTGTGCCCACCACCGGGCTCGACGCCTGTGAGAGCGGTACGCCGTGCACGTTCCAGATGGGCGGTATCCCGGTCAGCACGACGGCCGACGATCAGATCGTCCGATCGGCGGACGGCACGACCCGGCTGATCGGAACGATCGATCTGCCCACACCCGCCGGCGATCTGCAGCTCGTCGAGGCCGAGATGCTGTTCACGCCGACCGAGTACGGACTCGAGTTCGTGCGTGGCACGACCCGGGTGCCGTTCCCGGCCCACTGGTTCGGTGACACGTTCGCAGCGAGCGAGGTGCCGATGGCCGAGTTCGGGATGCAGGACGGGGCGGAGCTCGCGCATCTCGGAGCCCACCTGAACCCCGGTCGCGACTACCTGTACTTCCACTTCTCCACCGGTCTGGCGCTCGACCTGCCATGGCCGGACGAGCCGTGGGCGGACGTCCTGCCGACGTCGATCGCCTTCGACGCCGGCTACAGCGCCACGATGGTGCTCGATCCGACCGATCCCTACCTGTACATCGGAGGCCCGTGTCCGACCTCGGCGCCCGATCCGAGCGACGCCGCACGCGAGTCCGGGCAGCAGCAGGGCGACGATGCGGTCGACCAGACGTCGGAACGTCAGGATCCGCAGGACGACGACACGGTCGACCAGACGTCGGAACATCAGGATCCGCAGGACGACCAGGAAGCGCCCGACCAGCCGACCACCGAGCGAACGGGCGAGCCGACGTCGATCGAGATCGTGACGCCGGGCGACGAGTCGGTGGCGCAGGACTGCGGCATCGGGTTCTCGTGGGGCGGCTACATCCCGGCACCCGGCGCCCTCGGGCGGCCCGGGTTCGGCGGACATCTGGTCGTCGACGCTCCGGTGCCGCTCGGCGGCGTCGAGATGGACGGCACGAGCGTGTACTCGATCGACATCGAGCGTGGTGTGCGGATCGTCGGCTTCGGCGAGCTGAGTGCGGGGCTGCCGCTGGTCGGCGACGCGCTCGACCTCGAGGTGCCCGTGGGTGCTGCGATCGTCGACGTCGAGGCGACGATCGAGCGCATCGGCTACGCCGTCGAGGGCGTCCTCGAGACCGAGGAGACCTACGAGATCGCCGCCAACCAGCTGCGGTTCGGGTTGCCCGGCGAGGGCCGGATCCGGATCGCGAGCTCCTTCGGACTGATGAACACTGCCGACGGCTGGCGGGTCGACCCGGACGGCTTCTTCGAAGCCGCCGGCGAGATCGCCGTCGGGCCGCGGTCGTGGGGCGAGGCGCTCGGTGTACCGCTCGACGACCTCGCCGCCGCCGACGCGACGCTCCGGATCGATCGGCACGCCCTCACGCTGCAGGGCGGCATGGTCGGCCAGCTCCACCCGGCGCTCGCGACCGACGCCGGAGCCCGCCTCGACGTTCGGGCCGACTGGGTCGACCCCACGGCGTCCTACCTGCGTGCAAACGGGTCGATGCGGGTCGGCGGCACCACCCTCGGCGACGGCCTGATCGACGTGAGCGACCGCGGCGTCGTCGTGCAGGGAATGCTCACCAACACCGTCACCACGGTCGCGATGTCGGGGCAGGTGAACGGCGCCGGAGCCGAACTGACGGGTCGCGTCGCCGTCGAGCTGCCGCTCGCCGAGATCGGCCAGGCTGCCCGCGACACGATCGCCGCCGCCGACGCGGCGCAGGCCGACGTCGACCTGCTCGAGATCGAGATCGACCGAACACGTGCCCAGATCATGGACGAGCGCCGGGCGACGAGCGACGACTTCCGCATCGCGTCGATCGGCGTCGACCGGGCAGCCCGGGACGTGGCGAGCATCGACGCCTCGATCGCCACCAACAACAGCAAGATCTCGCACCTGTCGCGCCGCATCACGAGCGAACGGTCCCGCTACCGCCGGCTCAGCTGGTGGAATCGTGTCCGCCAGGCCGGGCTGCACGCCGGCCGCATCACCAGCTACTCCGCCGGCATCGCCGGGTTGCGCACCGCCAACGTCGGCCTCACCGCCGCCCGCGCCACGGCAATCGTGGCCCTCGACGGCGCTCGACTGACGCTCGCCGAGATCGATCGTGGGCTCCGGGCGATCCCCGTCGAGGCCGACCCACGCATGGCCGGTCTGATCACCGCCCACGCCACGGCCACGGCCACGCTCGACACGACCCGGGCCGCCGCGGCGCCCTTCGCCGACCTCGACGGCGCGGCGCGGGCCGCCGCCGAGTTCCGGATCGGCACCGCCGGCGTCAGCGGTCGCCTCCACGCCGAGTGGTGCGGTGCATCGGGCTGCACGCCCCTGGCGGGTGGGCGTCTCGTGCAGGCCGACGGGAGCTGGCGGGCGTGCCTGACGACGGGCGCCGGCGAGGCGTGCACGTGGCTGTGATCCGCACCCTGATCGTCGACGATCAGGCGATCGTCCGCTCGACGTTGCGGGCGGTGCTCGAACAGGACGGTCGCTTCGACATCGTCGGCGAGGCGGCAGAACCGGCGGGAGCCATCCGGGGGTCGGCCATCGAGCCGGCCCCCGGGCTCGCGCTCGTCGACGTCCACCTCGAGGAGCACGACGGCATCGCCCTCGCCCGCGAGCTGCGTCGACGCCACCCCGCGATGGTCATCGTGCTCGTGTCGACGATCGACGTCGCGGACCTCCCGCGCGACGCGCTCGTCGACGGCGCCGACGCGTTCGTCTCGAAGGGCCAGCTGACGCCCGAACGGATCGTCGAGGTGATCCGGGCCGTGCCAGGTCGCGGTTGCCTAGCCTCGTGACATGACGTCCGTCGACGCACCCGCTCGGGCCCGCCGCGAGCCCGACGAGCTGGCCGCCGAACACGTCGGGGAGCTGCTCCGCACGGATCGCTGGGCCGTCGCCGTCGCCGTCGCTGCGCTGCTGGCCATCACGGCATTCACCGGTGACGGCTGGATCGCCGTGTTGGCGCTCGTCGTGGCCGCACTCGCCGGCCTCCGGCAGATCGGCCTCATCGCCGTCGGCGAGGGACGCATCGCGGCTGCACTCTGGTGGTTCGCCATCGGCTCGTGGGGCGTCGCCGTCGGCGTGGTACTCATCATCCCGATCGCCCTCCCGGTGGTCATCATCACGATGTTGGTCCCGGCGGTGCTCGGCGCGATCTACCTCGACCGACGGCAGGTCACGTGGCTCGCCGCCGGACTGGTGGCCGCCACGTTGGCCGTCGTCGCGATCGCACTCTGGACCGATGGGGTCGGGCTCGACGACCGCCTCGACGACGGCCTCGTGCGCACCGCCGTCGTCCTCTTCGTCGCCGGCCAGGTCGTCCCGCTCATCGTCGCGGTTCGCCAGGCGAGCCGCCAGTACCGAGCGGCCTACGACGAGGCGATCGCCGCCAACGCCGAGCTCCGGCGCTCTCGCGCCCGCCTCGTCGAGACCGCCGACCGTGAGCGATCGCGCATCGAGCGCGACCTGCACGACGGCGCCCAGCAACGGTTGGTCGCCACGCTCATGCAGCTCCGTGCCGCGGCCACACTGTCGCGGCGCGACCGGCCACCCACGGCGGACGACCTCGACCAGATCGGCGACAGCCTCGAGGCGGCGGTCGACGAGCTGCGATCGCTGGCGCGCGGCATCTTCCCGACCCTGCTGCACGCCCGCGGACTCGACCAGGCGCTCCACAACCTCGCCCGCAGCGCGGCCATCCCGACCGAGCTCGACAGCTCCGTCGGTCGCCTCCCCCCGGCGCTCGAGACGGCGCTGTACTTCGTGGTCTCCGAGGCGCTCCAGAACGCCAGCAAGCACGCGGGCCCCGACGCCACGGCGACGGTCACCCTCGCCCGTGGCGACGACGGGGTCACGCTGACCGTGGCGGACACGGGCGTCGGCGTCGACCCGGCGTCGATCATCGGCTCGAACGGGTTCGTCAACATGGCCGATCGCGCCGGCGCCGTCGGTGGCACGCTCCAGGTCGACGGGTCGAGCGGTGGTGGGTGCCGGATCGACGTCGTCGTGCCGATCGTCGCCGATGCGATCATGGCGTCATGAACGAGCGCACCCGAGTCCTCGTCGCCGACGACAGCGTCCTCATCCGGCAGGGCCTCGTCGCGATGCTCGGTGCCTCGGAGCAGATCGAGGTGGTCGCCGAGTGCGACGCCCTCGATGCGCTCGAGCGGGCGATCTCCGAGACCGATGTCGACGTGGTCATCACCGACATCCGCATGCCGCCGACGCACTCGACGGAGGGCATCGATGCCGCACTGTGGATCCGGAGCGAGCGGCCCGACACCGGCGTGATCGTGCTCAGCCAGTTCTCCGAGCCCGAGTACGTCGCCATGCTGTTCGCACGCGGCTCGGATGGGCTCGGGTATCTGCTGAAGGAACGGCTGGGCGACCTCGAACAGCTCGAACAGGCCATCGACGTGGTCGCACGCGGCGGCTCGGCGCTCGACCCGAAGATCATCGATCTCATGGTGCAGGGCGAGCGAGCACGCGGCTCGGCCGCCGATCCGGCGATCGACTCGCTGACACCGCGCGAATGCGACGTGCTCGCGCTCATCGCCGAGGGTCTGAACAACGCGACGATCGCGGAGCGGTTGGTCGTCAGTCAGAAGGCGGTCGCCAAGCACATCAACAACATCTTCTCGAAGCTCGGCCTCGCGGAAGACCCCGAGTCCGACCGACGCGTCCGTGCCGTGCTGTTGTGGCTCGCCAGCCGCTGAGCCGGTCGACGACGCGTCGGGGAGGCGTCGGGGAGGCGTCGCGGATGCGTCAGGGTTCGACGAGGGGGAACATCGACAGGAAGGTGTCGAGGTGGCCGAACACCGCGCGGAACGCGTCGACGTCGCCGTCGATCGTGACCCGGCCCTGGTCGATCGCATCGTCGACCGTGAGCTCGTTGGCGCCGAACTCGACGAGCACGCTGCGGTCGAGCGCAACGGTGGCGTCGGCAACGGCGGCGTGACCGCGTGACGTGCTCATCGCCCGGTTCGACAGCGTGACCTTCCAGTCCGACCCGTCCGCGTCGACCGTGCCACCGATGTCGAGGTTGAGGGTGACGTCGACGCCGCCGACCTCGTCCGCGATCAGTCGCACGGCAGCGGCATCCATCAGCTGCTCGATCGTCATCGCGTCGAGATAGCCGCGGCGCATCGCCGGGTTGCGCGGCGGATGGCCGTGGCGCAGCTCCTGCGCCCCGGTGAGGAAGGCGTTCCGGAACGTCGCCGACTCGCTCTGGTACCCGAGCTGCTCGAAGGCGTCGGCCTGCAGGTCGCGCGCCGCCGTGTTCGACGGGTCGCTGAACACGAGGTGGCCCACCACCTCGGCCACCCAGCGGTAATCGCCCCGGTCGTACGCCTCCTGTGCCTTCGCGAGCAACGCGTCGGGACCACCGGCGAGGTCGACGTAGCGCTCCCCCACCTCGGTCGGCGGCAGCTTCCACAGGTTGGCCGGGTTGCCGTCGTACCACGACAGGTAGCGCTGGTAGACCGCCTTCACGTTGTGGGCCAGGTGGCCGTAGTAGCCGGTGGTGTGGCCCTCGTCGCGCAGCTCCGGCGGCAGCTCGAGCAGCTCCGCGATCTCGAGCTGCGTGGCGCCGTGATTGGCGTGGCGCATGGTCTGGTCGTGCACGTAGCGATACATGTCGCGCTGCTTGCGCAGGAAGCCGACCACGTCGTCGGTTCCCCAGCGCGGCCAGTGGTGCGAGGCGAACATCACGTCGCTGTCGGCGCCGAACAGGTCGATCGCCTCCCCGATGTACTTCGACCAGGCGAGCGAGTCGCGCGCCTGCGCGCCGCGGATCGGGATCAGGTTGTGCATGTTGTGCGAGCAGTTCTCGGCCATGCACAGCCAGCCCTTTCCGGCGCCCGCCCGGTCGGGGAAGAAGAAGTTCATCTCGGCCGGTGCCTCGGCCTCGGGTGTCATCTGGAACACGATGCGCACGCCGTCGACCGTGAGCTCCTGACCGGTGTGGGTGATGTCCTCGGTCGGGGCGAGCAGCCCCGGCGGCGACAACGGGATCGCCTTGCCGAGCCCGCAGTCGACGTGGCCCTTCGGACCCGCCGGCAGCAGCGGACCGAACTGGTACATCGCCCGCCGCGCCATCGAGAAGCCGGCGATCACGTTCTCGTTCACGACCTCGTGCATGAAGTGCTCGGGCGCGATGATCCGGCAGTCGCCGGCGTCGACGGCCTCCTTGCTGGTCACGCCCAGCACGCCGCCGAAGTGGTCGGTGTGGCTGTGGGTGTAGATCACCGCCGTCACCGGCCGCTCGCCGAGATGCTGGTTGGCCAGGTCGAGGCACGCTCGGGCGGTGCCGTCGACCGTGAGCGGGTCGATCACGACCCAGCCCCGCTCGCCCTCGATGAACGTGATGTTCGAGATGTCGTAGCCGCGTGCCTGCCAGATGCCGGGTCCGACCTCGAACAGGCCGTGGATGGCGTTGA
This sequence comes from Acidimicrobiia bacterium, assembly GCA_030425785.1. Classification (GTDB taxonomy): domain Bacteria; phylum Actinomycetota; class Acidimicrobiia; order Acidimicrobiales; family Ilumatobacteraceae; genus Ilumatobacter. Next base: position 6,475 of record JAUHYJ010000211.1, read on the forward strand.
GCTGTGCCTGCCGCCACAGGCTCGGATTGACGGTGTCGGGGTTCGG
>JAUHYJ010000212.1 GCA_030425785.1 Acidimicrobiia bacterium
CGTGCCGAGGGCGGCGATGACGGTCAGCACCCGGTACAGGTCGAGCTGATCGCCGAGGATCGCCTCGTTCGGGTTCCACGAGGCGAGCAGGGCCGGGAACTCGCCCCAGAACCCGGCCAGGCCGGGAAGGCCGAGGGAGGCCATGGCCGAGAAGCCGAGCAGCCAGCCGAGCTTCGGCATCTGGATGAGCATGCCGGACAGCCGGCTGATCTCGAGGGTGTGGTAGCGGTGCTTGACCGACCCGGCGAGGAAGAACAGCATGCCGGTGATCAGACCGTGGGCGACCATGCCGAACAGTGCGGCGTTGATGCCGGTCACCGTCAACGTCGAGATGCCGAGCATGACGAAGCCCATGTGCGCGACCGACGAGTACGCGATCAGCTTCTTCATGTCGGTCTGGGCGAGGCAGCCGAGCGCGCCGTAGATGATGCCGATCACGGCGAGCACGCCGATCGCCGGCGCCCACGCCTTCGCGCCCTCGGGCAGCATCGGCAACGCGATGCGCACGAAGCCGTAGGTGCCGAGCTTCAGCAGGATCGCGGCCAGGATGACCGAACCCTGGGTCGGGGCCTGTGTGTGCGCGTCCGGCAGCCAGGTGTGGAACGGGAACATCGGGACCTTGACCGCGAAGCCGACGAACATGCCGGCGAAGATCCAGATCTGGGTCGTGCGGGCGATGCCGGCGCCGGCCTCGTACAGGTGGGCGAAGCCGAAGCTCTCGGCGCCGGTCTGGAAGAACAGCGCGAGGAACGCGACCAGCATCAGCGCGGACCCGAACATCGTGTAGAGGAAGAACTTGAGCGACGCGTACTGGCGGTCGTCGCCGCCCCACACGCCGATCATGAAGTACATCGGCAGCAGCACGAGCTCGAAGAACACGAAGAACAGGATCAGGTCCTGGGCGATGAACGAGCCCGCCATGCCGACCTGCAGCACGAGCATCAGCATCAGGAACATCTTCGGGTTCCCGGCATCGGGCATGTTGTCCCAGGTGTAGATCGCGACGAAGAACGTCACCGCCATCGACAGGAAGTACAGCGGCAGGCTGATGCCGTCGAGGCCGATCGTGTAGTTCGACTTGATGACGCTGATCCAGGTCTCGTCGACGAAGAACTGCAGCTTGGCGGCCTGGTCGTAGTCGAACCGGACCAGCGTGATGATGCCGACGACCAGGGTCGCGCCGGCGGTGGCGATGGCGATCTGCTTGTGCGAGCGCTCGTCCGATGCCGGGATGAACATCATGATCAGCACGCCCACGAGCGGCAGGAAGGTGCCGACCGTGAGGAGCCAGGTGTCGGTGGACAGTGTTTCGATCATTGCGATGAGCCTTAGGCGTTGAGGATGATCAGGAGGATGGCGCCGACCGCGGCCGCGCCGAACAGCAGCGCGCCGTACTGGTTGACCTTGCCGGATTGGACGGGTTGCAGAGCGTGACCACCCTCGGAGGCGGCGGTGCCCGACAGGTTGACGGCGTTGTCGACCAATCCCTGGTCGACGTACTTGTAGAGCGCATCACCGCTGCGCTTGCCGCCCTTGCCGACGGCGTTGACGATGCCGTCGATGATGTTCTGGTTGACCCAGTACGCCGCCTTCGCGATCGGGTGGGCGACCGCGTGGACGATGCCGTTCTCGTACAGGTTGTCGAGCTGGTACTTGTTGACCAGGAACGAGTGGATGCCGCCGGCGGCCTTGTTGCGCTTCGTGAGCCCGACGAAGCGCGAGGCGGGGTTCTTCTCGCCGCCGAACACGGCTCGCGAGAGCAGCAACGCCACGCCGAACAGCACCGCGACCAGGGTGAGGCCGGGCCAGATCGCGTTGCGCCAGGTGAACGTCGGTGGGGCGGGTACGGCGAACTCGCCGGGTGCCTCGTACTCGTGACCGTCGCCGCCCTCGGCGGCGACGAAGGTGCCGGTGCCGAGCGCGAGCTCGGTGACGGCGGCGCCCTCCTCGTGCTCGTCTTCCTCGCCGGAGTGGTCGCCACCCTCTTCGCCGTGCTCGTCGCCGTGATCGATCGGCAGGCCGATCGACGATTCGGTCTGGTGCTCGAACCAGTAGATCCCGAGCGCGGGAGCATTGAGGTACCCGGAGCCGATCGCGAGGATCGCCAGCAGCAGGATCGGGGCCGTGATCTTCCACGGCGAGTCGTGGGGAGCGAACGGCAGCGGCTTGCCGTGCGGGGCGTGATGATCGTCGTGGCCGTGGTCGTCGTGCCCGTGCGTGTCATGCGCGTCGTCGGTGTGATCGGGCAGGTGGGCGTCGGCGTGCTCGGCCTCGTGCGGGTGGGCCGAGTGCTCGTGCACCTCACCGTGGGTGTCGTGCTCGACGCCCATGAAGTGCGCCGCGCCACCGCGGGGCGTCCCGAACCAGGTGAGGTACGTGGCCCGCGTCATGTACGCCGCCGTCAGGCCGGCGCCGACGACCGAGACGACCCACAACGTCGTGTACTCGAAGTGCTTGGCCGAGTCGATGATCTCGTCCTTCGAGAAGAAGCCCGAGAAGAACGGCACGCCGCACAGGGCGAACGTCGAGATCATCCAGGCACCGAACGACACCGGCATCTTGCGCCAGATGCCGCCCATGTCCTTCTTCATGTCGAAGCTGTGATGGCTCGCCGTGTGGCTGATCGAGCCGGCGACCAGGAACAGGCAGCACTTGAAGAACGCATGGGTGAAGATGTGGAACACCGCACCCGTCCACGCCCCGACGCCGAGGCCGAGCATCATGTAGCCGAGCTGCGACACCGTCGAGTAGGCGAGCACCTTCTTGATGTCGTCCTGCACGAACGCGAGCAGGGCGGCGATGATGATCGTGATCGCACCGATGACGGCGATCAGGTTGAACTGCTGCCCGGCGACGTTGATGTCGAGCCCGACGTGGAACACCGGGTACAGGCGGGCCACGAGGAACACACCGGCGACGACCATGGTCGACGAGTGCAGCAGCGACGAGACCGGCGTCGGGCCGGCCATGGCGTCGGGGAGCCAGGTGTGGAGCGGGAACTGGCCCGACTTGCCGATGCACGCGATGAACAGCGCGACGGCGGTCCACATGAGCATGTTCTTCGAGTCGAACTCGCCGGCGGCCGCCAGCTCGTTGATCTCCTTGATGTCGAGGGTGCCGAAGATGCCGAGCAACATGGCGGTGCCGACGAGCAGGCCCATGTCGCCGACTCGGACGGTGAAGAACGCCTTGAGCGCGGCCTCGCTGTTGGCCCGTTCCTCCCACCAGTGGCCGATGAGCATGAACGAGCACAGGCCCATGATCTCCCAGCCGAGGATCAGCTGGACCATGTTCGGGGCGAGCACCATCGCCAACATGCCGGCCGAGAACAGGGTCAGGGCGGCGAAGAAGTGGGTGTACCGACGGTCGCCGGCGACGTACTCGGTCGAGTAGACCTGCACGAGCGTGGAGATGAACGCCACCAGCAGGAGCAGGGCGATCGCGAGCCCGTCGATGTGCTGGCCGAGCCCGAACTCGAACGGGTTCGACTGCCACCACACGATGTCGCGGATGACCGGCTCGACCTCGTAGTTGCCGGCCGCCTTCTTGTGGGCGGCCAGGCCGTCGATCCACTGGTAGGTGGCACCGGCGGCGAGCACGAGCGCGGCCACCATGCTGGCGATGCCGAGTTCGCTGCCACCGCGCGGCAACTTCTTGCCGAACAGCAGGATGCCGAAGAACGCCACCGCCGGGATGACGGGGATGAGCCAAGCGTTCTCGAGGAACCAGCCCGACACCTCTCCGACCGGGCCTTCGACTGCGAGCAACATGGGGGCGCGGCTCATCCCTTCATCTCCGACAACTCATCGAGCGAGATCGACCGGCGGTTGCGGTAGATCATCAGCACCATCGCCAGGCCGACTCCGACCTCGGCGGCCGCGACCGCGATCACGAACAGGGCGAAGACGTGCCCGTCGATGCTGTTGTTCATCAGGGCGAACGCGATCAGGTTCAGGTTGACCGAGTTCAGGATCAGCTCGATCGACATCAGCACCATCACCGCGTTGCGACGGGCGATGACGCCGAACACGCCGATCGAGAACAGCGCCGCGCTGAGGAGGAGGAAGTTAAAGGCCCACATGGCGTCAGTCCTTCCTCGCGAGCACGATCGCGCCGATGGCGGCGGCGAGCAGGACGAACGAGACGGCGATCAGCGGCACCAGGTAGGGCCCGAGGTAGCCGTCCGAGATCGCCGTGGTTGTCGCAGCGATCTGCTCCTCGGTGGGGTCGACGAGCAGCGAGTCCTCGGTGAAGTCGATGGTCACGTACGCCAAGACGCCGAAGACCAGCAGGGCCACCGGGATGCCGACCGCCCACCCCTTGTTGAACACGTCGGTGTCGGCACCGATCGTGGCGCGGGTCAACATGATGCCGAACAGGAACAGCACCATGACGGCGCCGATGTAGACGAGCACCTGGGAGATGGCGACGAACTCGGCGGCGGCGAGGATGTACTGGGCGGCGATGCCGCCGAGCACGACCACGAGCCACAGCGCGGCGTGGACGACGTTCTTGGTCGACACGACGCGGAACGCGGCCCACAGCATGCCGGCGGCGATGATGTAGAAGCCGACGTTCTGTGCGACGTTGACGCCGCCGTCGGCCTGTGCGAACAGGCTGGCGAGCGTCACTTCTTCGCTGCTCCCGCCTCGAGCTCCGGCGCCTCGGGCACCGTCTCCATCCACTCGCCGAGCTTCGACTTGTCGTGGAGGAGGTCGGCGATCCTCGGCTCGGAGTACTCGTACTCGGGGCTCCAGAACAGCGCGTCGAACGGGCAGACCTCGACGCAGATGCCGCAGTACATGCACAGCGCGTAGTCGATGTCGAACCGGTCGAGGTGGTTGACCTGACGCGGCTTGCCGCCCGCACGGCGTGGCGGGGCGAGCTGCTTGTGGGCCTCGATGTAGATGCACCAGTCGGGGCACGAGCGGCTGCAGAGCATGCACGCCGTGCAGTTCTCCTCGTGCAGCGCGATCACGCCGCGCGCGCGGATCGGCGGTGTCTCCTTGACGTGGGGGTACTGCACGGTGTTCGCGCCGTCCTTGACGGTGCGGAACATCGTGCCCATGGTCACCCCGAGGCCCTTGAGCAGGCCGGGGACCTTCGGCTTCGCTGGCATCAGACGGCCACCTTCAGGATTGCGGTCACGGCGATGTTCAGGATCGACACGGGGATCAGGACCTTCCAGGCGAAGGTCTGGAGCTGATCCTCGCGGAATCGGGGGTAGCTGAAGCGAACCCACATGATGATGCCGGTCAGCAACATCATCTTGGTCAGCATGATCACCGGCCCGACGACGTTCATCCAGTTGTCGACGCTGTCGAGGTCGGTCCAGCCGAACCAGGCGAACGGGATGCCCCAGCCGCCGAGGAACAGGATCGACGCCAGGAAGGCGAAGACACCGGCGGTCGCGAACTCACCGATGAAGAAGATCAGGAACCGGAAGCCCGAGTACTCGGTCATGTAGCCCGACACGAGCTCGGATTCGGCGATCGGCATGTCGAACGGCGGCTGGGTGAGCTCGGCCTGCACGGCGATCATGAAGATCACGAAGCCGACGCACTGGGTGATGACGAACGGCATGCCGATCCAGTCGAGCCCGAAGATCTCGTAGGTGTTCTGCGCCACCACGATCTGCTGCAGGTTCATCGAACCCGCCTGGATGACCACGCCGACGACGGCGAGCACCATCGGGAGTTCGTAGGCGATGAGCTGGCCGGCGGCACGCAGGCCACCGAGCAGTGAGTACTTGTTGGCGCTGGCCCACCCGGCGATGAGGATGCCGAGCACGCTGATCGAGGCCACGGCGAGTCCGTAGAAGATGCCCACCTCGAAGTCGGTGAACAGCGCGTCGGGGCCGAAGGGGATCACCACGACCAGCAGGAACGTGGACACCAGCACCACGAGCGGCGCGATCTTGAAGATGCTCTTGTCGGCGGCCTCGGGGGCGAGGTCCTCCTTCTGCATCCACTTGCCGACCTCGGCCACCAGCTGGAGCGATCCGTACGGGCCGGCCTCCATCGGGCCGAGACGGCTCTGCATGAACGACATCATCTTGAACAGGAACAGGTAGACGATCGTGCCCGCAGGCAGCAGGACCGCGACGAGGCCGCCGAGCACACGCAGCAACGACTGTCCCCAGTAGGGGATCTCGATGGCCAACTGGATCATCGATCGATGTCTCCGAGGATGAAGTAGAGGCTGGCGAGGATCGTGATGATGTCGGGTACGTAGACGCCCTTGAGCGCCCACGGCACGATCGAGATGTTGTTGAAGCTCGCCGAGCGGATCTTGACGCGGAACGGGCCCATGTCACCCTTGGACACCACGTAGTAACCCATCTCGCCGAGCGGGTTCTCGGTGGACACCCAGGCTTCGCCTTCGGGGACCTTGATGATGCGCGGCACCTTGGTCATGATCGGACCGGCCGGGATCTGGTCGAGCAGTTGCTCGACGATCTTGCACGACTCGCGGGTCT
>JAUHYJ010000213.1 GCA_030425785.1 Acidimicrobiia bacterium
GGCCATCGACAGCGCCTCTTCCTGATCGTGGGTGACGAAGACGAACGTGATCCCGACCTCGCGCTGGAGCTGCTTCAGCTCGAACTGCATGCCGTGGCGCAGCTTGGCGTCGAGTGCAGCGAGCGGTTCGTCGAGCAGGAGCACCTTCGGCCGGTTCACGAGCGCGCGGGCGAGGGCGACGCGCTGCTGCTGTCCGCCAGAGAGCTGCGACGGGCGACGATCCTGCATCCCGCCGAGGCGCACGAGGTCGATCGCCTCGGCCACACGACGCGCGATGTCGGTCTTGGCCACCTTCTGCATCTTCAGACCGAACCCGACGTTGTCGGCGACCGACATGTGTGGGAACAGGGCGTAGTTCTGGAAGACGGTGTTCACGGGCCGCTTGTTGGGCGGCAGGGTGCCGACCTCGTCCCCGAAGATCTTGAGGCTGCCGGCAGAGGGGATCTCGAGGCCGGCGATCATCCGCAGTGTCGTCGTCTTGCCACAGCCCGACGGGCCGAGCAGCGCGAAGAACTCACCGTCGACGATGTCGAGGTCGACGGCGTCGACCGCGACGACATCGTCGAAGCGCTTGGTCACCGCCTGCAACGACACGGCCGGAATCATCGGCCGCAGAATACCCGCCCGTGTTCGGCGCGCAAGGGCCGTGGAACGCTGTCATCAAGCGTTCACATGCGGCCGATCAACACGCCGCGCGCTCGGCGAGCAGGCGCTCTGCGTCGTCCGGCAGCGGTTGACGGAACAGCCCGTCGGGAACGGGCGCTCCGGCTCGGACCAGCGACACGTGCCACGACGGCGACGAGCCGAGCGCCCACCGCAGGCTGTTGATCGCCGCGCGACCGATCCGCTCGGCGCCGGCACGCGGCTCGATCCCGGTGATCGTGCGGATGCGTTCGGGGAGCGTGGCGACGGCGGCCTGGTGCAGCAGGGCGTACCCGGCTCGGACCGGCGGGCTGAGCGGTGGCGCCGAGAGGAACTCCACGGCGTCGTGCTGGGCCCGCGACGGAGCGAGATCGGGGTGCTCGGCGATCCAGGCCGACAGTTCCGCAGCGGTCCGGGGCATCGGGTCGGCGCCGAGCAGGGCACCGATCTCGGTCTGCTCCTGCACGAACCGGTCGGCGTCCGCCTCGGTCAAGGGTTCGGGGCCGTACCACCGGTATGCGGCGAGGAACGAGTCGGTGAGGGCGTTGTGGACCCACGCCGCGAACTCGGGGGTGTCGGCCGAGTAGGCGCGACCACGTTCGGAGACACCATGGACCGGACGGTGGGCGCGGCGGACGATCTCGACCGCACGCTCGACCTCGGGCACGGCGCCGTAGGTCGTCTCGGTCACGTAGAACGAGGTACGCGTCAGCCGACCGAGTGGGTCGTCGCGGTAGACCGAGTGATCGCCGACGCCCGCCACGACCTCGGGGTGCGCAGTCTGGATGAGCAGGGCGCGGATCCCGCCCACGAAGGCCGTCGCGTCGCCGATCACCCGCCACGACACCGAGTCGGGCCCGAGCAGCCCGGGATCGGGCGCGTAGTCGATCGTGTCGGCGAGGGGTTGGGGGCCGTGCGAGAACAGCCCGGTCGTCGTCTCGACCACGCGGTCACGAGCGGCGTCGATCGCCGAACCGACACCGTTCACGACGTCTCGCATCACCCCGTTCAGCACGGCCACCCTGCTCCGGTACCCATCGAACGCTCTACGCAACCACGCGCCGCGAGCGATGCAGGCGGCCACCGTCGGCGTCGACGGTGATGTACGGATCGACCGCCTCGGTGCCGGCATCGTCGAGCGGCACCGAGCGCGGATCGCCGCACCGGTCGCGACCCGCTCGAGCGGTCCGGCCGAACGCTGGGGACGTGTCCGGACGCGACACGACCCGGGCACGAGGCCCGGGCCGTGCAGCACGCTGATGCAGCGAGCGTCAGCTCTGCTGGATCTTGATCTCGATGTCGACACCCGCCGGCAGCTCGATGCGCTGCAGCGAGTCGATCGTCTTCGCGTTCGGGTTGACGATGTCGATCAGCCGCTTGTGGATGCGCATCTCGAAGTGCTCACGCGAGTCCTTGTCGACGTGCGGGCCCCGGATGACCGTGTAGCGGTGCTTGTCGGTCGGCAACGGAATCGGGCCACGGATGGTGGCGTCGGTGCGGTTGACCGTCTCGACGATCTTCTTCGTCGACTGGTCGATGATCTCGTGATCGAACGCCTTCAGTCGGATGCGGATGTTCTGTGCCATGTCGGTACGTCTCTCTCAGCTCAGCGCGTCGGTCACTTGAGGATCTTGGTGACGCGGCCCGCACCCACCGTGCGGCCACCCTCACGAATCGCGAACCGCAAACCCTCATCCATCGCGATCGCCTTCCCGAGCTCAACCGTGATCTCCACATTGTCACCCGGCATCACCATCTCCGTCCCCGACGGCAACTGAATCGTCCCCGTCACATCCGTCGTCCGGAAAAAGAACTGCGGACGATAGTTATTGAAGAACGGCTTATGACGCCCACCCTCTTCCTTCGTCAACACATACACCTGACCCTCAAAATCCGTATGCGGCGTGATACTCCCCGGCTTACACAACACCTGCCCACGCTCAACATCTTCTTTGTCGATCCCACGCAACAACGCACCAATGTTGTCACCAGCCTGACCCTCATCCAACAACTTCCGGAACATCTCCACACCCGTACACGTCGTCTTCTGCGTATCACGCAACCCAACGATCTCGATCTCATCACCGGTGTGAATCACACCCTGCTCGACCTTGCCCGTCACCACCGTCCCACGACCCGTGATCGTGAACACATCCTCGATCGGCATCAAGAACGGCTTGTCCAACTCACGCACCGGCTCCGGAATGAACTCATCACACGCCGCCATCAACGCGAACACACCCTCTTGGGCCTCCGCATCACCCTCGAGCGCCTTCAACGCCGACACCGGACACACCGGCGCACCATCACCATCGAACTCGTACTCGTTCAACAACTCACGAATCTCGAGCTCCACCAACTCCAACAGCTCCGCATCATCGACCATGTCAACCTTGTTCAACGCCACCACGATCGCCGGCACACCCACCTGACGCGCCAACAACACATGCTCACGCGTCTGCGGCATCGGACCATCCGTCGCCGCCACCACCAAAATCGCGCCATCCACCTGCGCAGCACCCGTGATCATGTTCTTGATGTAATCCGCATGACCCGGCATATCAACATGCGCATAATGCCGATTCTCCGTCTCATACTCGATATGAGCAATCGAGATCGTAATCCCACGCGCCTTCTCCTCCGGCGCCTTATCAATCGTGTCGAACGCCGAAAACTCCGCCAACCCCTTCGTCGCCAACGACGCCGAAATCGCAGCCGTCAACGTCGTCTTCCCATGGTCAATATGACCCATCGTGCCAATATTCACATGCGGCTTGTTACGCTCGAACTTCGCCTTGCTCATTGCAATCTTCCTTCTTGGACTTTCTTCTGAGAACTGATGTGTTGAATGTGGCGATCACTCGCCGCGGACGCGCTTGACGATCTCGTCTTGCACGTTGGTGGGAACCTGCTCGTACTGGCCGAACAGCATCGTGTAGTTGGCACGGCCCTGGGTGGCCGAGCGCAGGTCGGTCGAGTAGCCGAACATCTCCGACAGGGGCACCTTGGCCCGCACCGTCTGGGTGTTGCCGGTGGCCTCCATGCCCTCGATCTGGCCGCGGCGACGGTTGAGGTCGCCGACGACGTCGCCGAGGTACTCCTCGGGGGTCACGACCTCGACGTTCATGATCGGTTCCATGAGCACCGGACCGGCCTTGGTCGCGGCCTCCTTGATCCCGGCCTGGCCGGCGATCTTGAACGCCATCTCGGACGAGTCGACGTCGTGGTACTGACCGTCGGTGAGGGTGACCTTGACGTCGACCATCGGGAAGCCGGCGAGCACGCCGCCCTCGAGGCCCGCCTCGACGCCCTGGCCGACCGGCGCGATGTACTCGCGCGGCACACGACCGCCGGTGATCTCGTCGGCGTACTCGAACCCTTCGCCCGGGTTCGGCTCGACGCGCAGCTTGATGACGGCGAACTGGCCCGAACCACCCGACTGCTTGACGTGGCGGTACTCGTAGTTCTCGACCGTCTTGGTGACCGTCTCGCGGTAGGCCACCTGCGGCTTGCCGATCGTGGCCTCGACGTTGTACTCGCGCTGCATGCGGTCGACGAGCACCTCGAGGTGCAGCTCGCCCATGCCGGAGATGACCGTCTGGCCGGTCTCGTGGTCGGTGCGGATCCGGAAGGTGGGGTCCTCGTCGGACAGCGCCTTCATCGCCTTGCCGAGCTTGTCCTGGTCGGACTTGGTCTTCGGCTCGATGGCGACGTGGATGACCGGCTCGGGGAACTCCATCCGCTCGAGGATGACCGCGTCGTCGCGGTCGCAGAGGGTGTCACCGGTGGTGGTGTCCTTGAACCCGAGGCCGGCGACGATGTCGCCCGCCATCGCGACGTCGAGGTCTTCGCGGTTGTTGGCGTGCATCAACAGGATGCGGCCGAGACGCTCGCGCTTCTCCTTGGTGGAGTTGTAGACCTCGTCACCCTTGTTGATCTCGCCCGAGTACACGCGGAAGTAGGTGAGCTTGCCGAACGGGTCGGACACGATCTTGAACGCCAGTGCGGCGAAGCCGGGGTCGTTCGCGCTGCGGGTGATCTCCTCGTCGCCACGCATGTTCGTGCCCTTGATCGGCGGCACGTCGGTCGGGGCCGGGAGGAAGTTGATGACGGCGTCGAGCATGGGCTGGACGCCCTTGTTCTTGAACGCCGAGCCGCACAGCATCGGGACGAACGAGTGGTTGAGCGTGCCGGTACGGATCGCCGCGATGATCTCGTCCTCGGAGATGTCCTCGCCGCCGAGGTACTTCTCCATGAGCGCCTCGTCCTCGGTCGCGATGGTGTCCATCAGCTCTTCGCGGTACTGGTTCGCCTGGTCGACCATGTGCTCGGGGATGTCGGCGATCTCGTAGGTCGCACCGAGGTCCTTCTCGTCGGTGTCGAGCCACAGCAGCGCCTTCATCTTCACCAGGTCGACGAGACCGATGAACGGCTCGTTCGACTCGGGGCCGCCGGCGCCGACCGGCAGCTGCACGACGAGCGGATTGGCCTCGAGGCGGTCACGCACCATGTCGACGGTGCGGTAGAAGTTGGCACCGATGCGGTCCATCTTGTTGACGAAGCAGAACCGGGGGACCTTGTACTTGTTGGCCTGACGCCACACCTGCTCGGTCTGGGGCTCGACGCCGGCGACCGAGTCGAACACCGTCACGGCGCCGTCGAGCACCCGGAGCGAACGCTCGACCTCGATGGTGAAGTCGACGTGGCCGGGCGTGTCGATGATGTTGATGCGGTGGTTGTTCCAGACGCAGGTGGTCGCAGCGGAGGTGATGGTGATGCCACGCTCCTGCTCCTGGGCCATGTGGTCCATCGTCGCGGCGCCGTCGTGCACCTCGCCGATCTTGTAGCTCTTCCCCGTGTAGTACAGGATGCGCTCGGTCGTCGTCGTCTTGCCGGCATCGATGTGGGCCATGATGCCGATGTTGCGGGTGCGTTCGAGGGGGAACTCACGCTTGGCCATCGTCAGGTCACTTCCGTCTTTCAGGGGTTTGGAACTCTCAAGGAACAGTGGTGCCGGGTCGGACCGAACCGGCCGCGGGCACGGCGTTCAAGTGTACGGCGCCGGGGGGCCGCAACCACCCGCACCCCGATGTTTCCGGAGCGATCGACCGCCGACGCCGCAGCGCGCGAGCGGTGCTCGATCGGCCATCGCGCCGACCACCACGTCGACACGTCGGCAGCAGTGATCCGGTCAGTGGCCGCTGATGTACTGGCTGAGCGCTTCGTTCTCGTGCTCGAGTTGGGCGAGCCGCGCCTTCACGACATCGCCGATCGACACGATGCCCGCCAGGTGCCCGTGGTCGTCGACGACGGGCAGGTGACGGATGCGACGCGCCGTCATGAGCGACATCAGCTGGTCGACGCCGTCGCCGTGGGCGCACGTGACGACGTCGGTGGACATCACCGACCCGACCCGACGGTCGAGCGCACCGGCGCCGTCGTCGGCGGTCGCCCGGACGATGTCACGTTCGGAGATGATCCCCTCGATCGCCCGCCCGTCACCGGACACGACGAGCGCGCCGATGCGGCGTTGGCCGAGTTCGCACACCGCGTCGTGCAGCGTCGCCGTCTGGGCGATGGTCGCCACCTCGGTCCCTTTGCCGCCGAGAATCGACTGGACGTTCATGGGATTCCCCTTTCCTCGACACAACCCCCACCGACGACGGTAGTGCGATCGTGAATCGCGCTCAACTCGTCCGCACGGAGACGCCGGGTGAACAACAGGCGAATTCGTTCAACAGATCTTGAACGATCTGCCCGCCGTCCGTACGCTGCACCCGTGGATCTGCATCGCCGAGCCGAGCTGCACGCAGC
>JAUHYJ010000214.1 GCA_030425785.1 Acidimicrobiia bacterium
CATGTGCGCGGTCACCTCGGGCCCGCGCAGGTCGATGCCGTGGCCGGTGACGAACCGCGTCGTCAGGCCCGCCCGGTCGGCGCCGAGCGCGATGCTCGCGGCGATGCTGATGGCGCGTTCGAACGCATCGTCGCCGTCGCGTCGGTCGACGTCGTCGGCGCTCCGGAAGCTCTCGTCGTCGCTGTCGAGCACCACGATGCACCGCCGCACGCCCTGCGCCTCGTGCTGGCGGACCTTGAGGTCGGTCGAACGCGCCGAGGCCTTCCAGTGGATGGTGCGGGGCTCGTCGCCCGTCACGTAGTCGCGCAGGCTGTGGAACTCGCCGACGCCGGTTCGCTGTGCGAGGGCGAGCAGATGGCGTCCGAGCACGCCGTGGCCGAGCGACGGCATCGGCAGCTCGAAGGTCTGGGGTGCGACGGTCACGTCCGTCGACGACGAGCCGAGCCGGATCGTCGCCGCCAACCCCAGCAGATCGCGACGCTCGAGCGTCGTCGGCCCGACGGTGAGGATGCCGCGACGCGTCGCCGGCACGCGGTAGCCGGCGGTGACGCTGTCGCCGGCGCCGATGCCGGCGAGCTCGACGTGGGCCGAGTTGTGGTCACCGACGGGTTCGGTGAGGGTGGTGCGCGGCGACCGCCAGCGGCCGCGGTTCTCGATCATCAGATCGACGCGGCCCGTGTCGCCGACCGTCAACGTGGACGGGTGGATCCAGCGGTGCACCGACAGCTCCGGCGCGTGCAGCCGCACCGTGAGCACTGCGATGCCGACGGCCGCCGCGAGGGCGGCACCGATCACGAACAACTCGACGATGCCGAAGACGCGGCCGACGACGAGCGCCGCCACGGCGGCGACGACGATCGTCCAGCCCTGGCGCGTCGGCATCTCAGATCTCGTCGGTGCGCGTCATCGGGCCACCGGCACGGGGACGTCGGCGAGCAACTCGGCCACCGTCTCCTCGGCGGTGACGCGGGCGTTGCTGCCGGCCCGAAGGACGAGGCGGTGGGAGAGCACGGCCGTGGCGACCGCCTTGACGTCGTCGGGCGTGGCGTAGTCGCGACCCCGGGCGGCGGCGAAGCCGCGCACCGCGGCGGCCAGCTGCAGGGTGGCGCGCGGCGAGAAGCCGAGCTCGATCGCCGCGTGGCGGCGGCTCGCCTCGGAGATGTCGATCAGGTACGACTTCAGGGCGGGAGCGAGATACACCTGCTTGACCATGTCGATCATCTGCATGACCTCGTCGGCCGACACGACGGCCTGCAGCTTGGTGAGGGCGTCGTTCGAGCCCTGACCATCGAGGATCGCCATCTCGGCGGTTCGACCCGGGTAGCCGAGCGAGATCCGCAGCAGGAAGCGATCGAGCTGGCTCTCGGGGAGGCGGTAGGTGCCCTCCTGCTCGACGGGGTTCTGGGTGGCGATCACCATGAACGGTGGTTCGAGCGTGTAGGTGGTGCCGTCGGCGCTGACCTGACGTTCCTCCATCGCCTCGAGCAAGGCGGACTGCGTCTTCGGCGAGGCCCGGTTGATCTCGTCGGCGAGCAGGATGTTGGCGAAGATCGGCCCGGGCGTGAACCGGAACTGCTCCGTCGACCGCTCGTAGATGCTCACGCCGACGAGGTCGGTCGGCAGCAGGTCGGGGGTGAACTGGACGCGCTTCCAGCTGCAGTCGATCGACCCGGAGAGCGCCTTCGCGAGGCTCGTCTTGCCGACGCCCGGAACGTCCTCGATCAGGAGGTGGCCCTCGGCGAGCAGGGCGACGATCGCGAACTCGATCGCCTCCCGTTTGCCGTGCACGACGGTCGTGATGTTGTCGGCGATGCCCTCGAACAGGTTCGCAAACGTCTCGGGAGGCATCGCAGGCGCAGTCGCGTCGGTCATCGGTGGCAGGCTAGACGCTCTCCGTCGCCGGGAACAGGCGCCTTCCCCGACACGACCGGTCGGCGAGTACCGTGCGCCCGGTGAGTGACCGGCGCGGCTATCTGGCGATCGATCTCGGTCCGAGCCGGCTCGCGGCCGGCGTGCTGAGCGGGGACGGCGACGTGGTCCTGCGCGATCGGGTCGCGACGCCGCCGCGCAACGTCTGGCCCGCACTGACGCAGCTGGTGCGTCGGGTGATCGCGGCCAACCCGAGCGACGTCGTACCGGTCGTCGCAGGGGTCACGTGCCCCGGCCCGATCGACCGCGGGACCGGCGCGATGAAGCCGGTCGGGCTGCCGATGTGGCACGACTTCCCATTGCGGCGCGAGCTCGGTGCCACGACCGGCCTGCCGGTGTTCGTCGACACGGCCGGCCGCGGACTGGCCTGGGCGGAGCTGTGGCGCGGCGCCTCGTCCGAACTCCCCGAGGACGAGCGGTTCCTGGCCACGCTCGCACTCGGCGACGACGTCGACGGCGCGTTGGTCGCGGGCGGACGCCTGCTCGACGGGCTCACCCACAACCTCGGCCAGTTCGGCCATCTCATCGTCGAGCCCGACGGAGCACCGTGTCCTTGCGGCGCGTTCGGCTGCCTGACGGCCTATGCCGGGGTGCGCGCGATCGAGGCCGCCACCGGGCGCGAGCTTCGCCGCACACCGGCCGCCCATGTCGACAACGTCGGCATCATGGTCGGCCGGGCCTGCGCCACGATCGCCGCCATGTTCGACGTCGGCGAGATCGTGGTGGGTGGTGCCGTGGCCGAGGTGCTCGGTGCGCCCTTCTTCGACGCCCTCGCCCGGGAGTTCGAGCAGCGCAGCCGCCTCGGACACCTCGGCGACATGCGCGTCCGGGGTGTGGCCTCCGGACAGGTCGGCCCGCTGATCGCCGCCGCCGCCGTCGCCCGTGCCTCCCACGACGTCACGCTCGCCGAGACGAGCGCGCCCGACGAGCCGTCGGGCGGTGCGCCGGCCGATGTGTCGGTCGACTGATCGCCGCCGACGACCCGGTAGTAGCGTCGACGACATGAACCCGACCTACGCCGCCGACGCCGAGGCCTACCGCCAGAAGGTCCAGGCTTTTCTCGCCGAGAAGCTCCCCAGCAACTGGGGCGGGATCGGCAAGCTCGAGGGCGATGCGCTCACGAGCTTCGTCACCGAGTGGCGCGGCACGCTCTACGAGGCGGGCTACCTGGCCCCCGGCTGGCCGGTCGAGTACGGCGGGGCGGGGTTGTCCCACCTCGAGCAGGTCATCCTCGCCGAGGAGTTCGCGAAGGCCGGCGTGCCGACCGGCGGACCGAACGACGCCTTCGGCATCCAGATGCTCGGCAACACGCTCCTGATGTTGGGGTCCGAGGAGCAGAAGCGTCACTACCTGCCGCGCATCCTGTCGGGCGAGGACACGTGGTGCCAGGGGTACTCGGAGCCGAACGCGGGCTCCGACCTCGCCAACGTCGGCCTCAGGGCGGTACTCGACGGCGACCAGTGGGTGCTCAACGGCCAGAAGATCTGGACCTCGGCCGGTCACCTCGCCGATCACATCTTCACCCTGGCCCGGACCGACCCCGACGCTCCGAAGCACAAGGGCATCTCGTTCCTGCTCGTCGACATGCGCCAGCCCGGCATCGAGGTCCGCCCGATCAAGATGATCTCCGGCGAATCGGAGTTCAACGAGGTCTTCTACACCGACGCCACCACACCGAAGGAGAACGTCGTCGGCGGCGTCAACGACGGTTGGCGCGTCGCGATGGCGCTGCTCGGCTACGAGCGCGGCGAGGCCGCCGCGACCCAGCCGATCCGGTTCCAGGCCGAGGTCGACCGGCTGCTGATGCTCGCCAAGGAGCGCGGCGTCGCCGACGACCCGGTGATCCGCCAGAAGCTGGCGTGGGCGTACTCGAAGGTGCAGATCATGCGCTACAACGGCATGCGCGTCCTCACCCAGTTCCTCAACGGACATCACCCGGGGCCCGACGCCGCGATCGGCAAGCTGTACTGGAGCGAGTACCACAAGATCGTCACCGAACTCGCCGTCGACATCTACGGCGCCGAGGGCATGACGATCAGCGGCCGCGAGCCGTCGTCGGCATTCGCGGCCGACGACGCCGGCGCCCCGAACACGACCGGCTCGTGGGTCAACACGTTCCTGAACGCACGGGCCGGCACGATCTACGCCGGCTCGTCGCAGATCCAGCGCAACATCATCGGCGAGATGGTGCTCGGCCTGCCGAAGGAGCCGCGCCCCCAGTGATCCGCACGGTCTGGGCGATCGCCCGCCGACCCGACCTGTGGCCGACCGCGGTCCGCCAGGCGCGCCGCACCTCGGCGCCCGGGTGGTGGCGGCACCGCCCGTTCCTGCCGATGCCGAGCGGCGAGTACCTGCGGTTCCGCCTCCAGACCCAGTACGGCGACGACTCGGCCACGCCTGCCCCCGACGACACCATCTCGTACCTCGAGTGGTGCCGATCCTGGGACCGCGACTGACCGAATCGCCACCGTTCGCGCGAACCGAGCGGCATCGGTCGACGGAGCGCGGTACCTTCGAGAAGAATTGCTCAAGTGACCGAGCGAGTCGACCGAATCACCGGGCATGTCCCGGAACCGTCGAACGTTCTCGATCGCCGTTGCCGTCACCGTGTCGGTCGTCATGCTCGCCCCGGCGGGCGTCGCCGACGCCGAAGCCCCTGCGACCTCGTCGGCCACGTACGTGGTGCAGCCGGGCGACTCGATCTACGGCATCGCGCAACGCCAAGGCGTCTCGGTCCGGTCGCTGCTCGACGCGAACGATCTCAGCATCGACAGCGTCATCGTGCCCGGCCAGCAGCTCGAGCTGCCGGGGGTGGCCGGTCCTGCCCCGACGTCCGAGCCCAGCGCCACGCACCGTGTCGTGCCCGGTGATTCGCTGTCGGGCATCGCATCGGAGTACGGCGTCGGTCTGGCGGGGCTGCTCGCCGCGAACTCGTTGCGTCTCGACAGCGTCATCCTGCCCGGCCAGGAGCTCGTGGTGCCGGGCGTTGCGGCCCGGTCGGCGACACCGGGCGCGCCCGCGGCGTCTGCGCCGAGCGGCCTCGTCCACAAGATCGTGCCGGGCGACTCGTTGTCGGCCATCGCATCCACCTACGGCGTCGGACTGTCGGCGCTCGTCGCGGAGAACGGTCTCTCGATCGACAGCGTGATCCTGCCCGGACGGCTGCTGCGGTTGCCTGCGGGTGCCACCGCGCCGGCGACCGCTCCCGATGCCGCCGCGGCCGCGTCGCCGAGCGCCGAGGGTGCGAGCACTCTGCGCCACACCGTCGTCGGCGGCAACTCGTTGTCGGGTATCGCCGCGACCTACGGCGTCCGGCTCGCCGATCTGCTCGCCACCAACGAGCTGCGGATCGACAGTGTGATCATGCCCGGCCAGGTGCTCGACCTGCCCGCCGGGGCGACGATGCCGACGGCGGCACCGGCGAGCTCGAGCGCCCCCGTGAGCGCCGCCGCCCCGGCCACCGGCAACGACCGGATCGACGCCGTGGTCGAGTACGCGCTCGACCAGGTGGGCAAGGACTACGCGTTCTTCACCAAAGGCCCGGACCACTTCGACTGCTCCGGTCTCACGCTCGCCGCCTACGCCCAGGTCGGCATCGGCCTCGTCCACTACAGCGCCGCGCAGGCCATGCAGGGCACCCGGGTCGACCTCGACACCGACACGATCCGGCCGGGCGACCTGATCTTCCAGCAGCGTCGCGGCTCGACGGTGATCAACCACGTCGGGATCGCGATCGATGCGCACCGCTGGGTCCAGGCCGCCGGCACCGGGCTCGGCGTCCGAGTCGGTGCGATCCCGCACGCCAGCACGATCACCGAGGTCCGCCGCTACATCGACGGCTGACCCGCAGCAGCCGGTGCGTAGCCTGACCGGGTGGGTGCGAGGGTGATCACGCGAACGGCGACGGTCGCCGAGCTGCACGACCTCGACCCGTTCCGCGACCGCCCGGTGCCCGAGACGCTCGAGGTCTGGCACTGCGACCTGACCGACGCTGCGATCGTGCTCGGCTCGCGCCAGCAGCCGGAGGTCGTCGACGCCGCTGCGTGCCGCGCGGCCGGGGTGTCGATCGTTCGACGGCGCTCGGGCGGGGGCGTCGTGCTGCTGCGCCCGGCCGCGATCGTCTGGGTCGATCTCGTCGTCCCCCACGGCGTCGCGCCCGACGACGTGCGCGGGTCGATGCGCTGGGCGGGGGAGCGGTGGGCCGCTGCGCTCGACGGTCTCGTCGACGGCGAACTGACCGTCCACGGCGACGGGATGGTGGACACCCCGTGGTCCGACCTGGTGTGCTTCGCCGGCCTCGGCCCGGGTGAGGTGCTGCTCGACGGCCACAAGCTCGTCGGGCTGAGCCAGCGCCGGACCCGACACGGCCTGCGGATCCAGGGCACGGTGCACCGGCGCGACCTCGGCGACGAGCTCCCCGGCCTGTTGGCCGCAGCGCATCCGACGACGCCGCTCGACGCGGTCGCCGTCGCGCCCGATCTCGAGGCCGCGGTCGTCGCAGACCGGCTCGCCGGCGGGCCGATCCGG
>JAUHYJ010000215.1 GCA_030425785.1 Acidimicrobiia bacterium
CTGCGCCTTCGACGCGGGCCGGAGGTAGACCTCTTCGTAGTTGAAGCGCCGGAACTCGGCGAGTGCCTCCGCGTCGTGGTTGATCATGCCGATCCGGCCGGTCTCGGCGGTCGCCGAGATCATCGCACGGATGAGCGTGCCGAGCTGCGTCGACCGGTCGACGCCGATCCGGTCGCGCACGATCGCCGGGAGCTGATCGGGGGTCACGACGCGAGCTGCGACGGCGTCCTCGAAGTCGTGGCAGACGTAGGCGATGCGGTCGGCCCACGAGACGACCTCGCCCTCCGGTGTCGCCGGCGCAGGTCGACTCCACGAGTGGTTGCGCACCCCGTCGAGGGTCTCCGTGCAGAGGTTGAGTGGCGTCAAGGTGACGTCGGCACCCCAGACGGCGTGGTCGTAGCCCTCGGCGACGTATGGCGACAGGGCGTCCTCGCTGGCGTGGCCGCCCGGGCCGTGGCCGCAGTCGTGGCCGATGGCGATCGCCTCGGTGAGCGCGACGTTGAGACCGATCGCCTCGGCGACCGAGCGTGCGACCTGGGCGACCTCGAGCGCATGCGTCAGCCGCGTGCGCTGGTGGTCGGCCGGGAACACGAACACCTGGGTCTTGCCCGCCAGCCGGCGGAAGGCCGTCGCGTGGAGGATGCGGTCCCGGTCGCGTTCGAAGCACGTGCGGTACGGATCGGGGGCTTCCTCCTCGGCGCGATCGCCCGCACCGAACGCCCGGGTGGCGAGGGGTGCGAGTCGTTCGTCCTCGAGGCCCTCGCGCTCCTCGCGCGGTGGCGCGGACGTGTGTCCGGGCCCGGCCCACGAGTCCTCGTGGGCGAGCGCGATGCCGTCGGCCTGGTGGCCGCGCATGGTGCCGGCCCAGCGCTCGGCGCGTTCGGTCAGGCCCTCGTCGACGTCGCTCATGACTGCCACGCTAGGGGCCGCGACCGTTCGCGCCACGATCGCCTGGTGGCGCCGTCCGGCGGTTTCGGCGGTCACCCGAACGGGTACCGTGCGGCGCATCGAACGTCGACTCCCCAACTTCATCCGGGCCGAGAACATCAAGCGGTTCTTCTCGATCGGTCGGGAGAACCCGCCCTCGTGGTGGTACCCGTCGCTGTCCCTCGTCGCCGGCCTGGTGCTCGGTGCCGTGCTCGGGCGCTTCACCGGCGAGGTCCACCCCGCACTGTCGTTCCTCACGTACAACGGCGGTGCCGAAGCCGCTCGGTCGTTCGTCACCCTCGCCGCGACGTCGCTCGCGACGATCACCACGCTCACCCTGTCGCTGACCGTCATCTCGCTGCAGTTGGCGTCGAGCCAGTACTCCCCGCGGCTGATCGAGCACTACCTCAACGATCGCGGCAACCACGTCGTCTTCTCGCTGTTCCTCGGCACGTTCGCGTTCGCGATCGCGACCCTGCTCAACATCCGGTTGCCGAGCGACGATCCGGTGAGCGCCGGGCGCGTGCCGAGCATCGCGGTTGCCGTGCTGGTCGCGCTGCTCGTCGCCTGCCTGGTCGCACTGGTGCTGTTCGTCCACCGCGTGACCTCGTCGATGCAGGTCGAGTCGATCCTCCAGCGCGTGCGCGACCGGACCCTGATCGGGATCGACTCACGGGCGGAGCGCCGGCAGGGGGAGTCGTCGGCACCGAGCCCGCCACCGGACAGCACGGCATCGCCGATCAGGTCGCGTCGATCCGGCTACTTCGCGGCGCTCGACTGGGACGCCGTGCACGAGTTCCAGCCGGACGAGCACTGCGACGTCTGGATCGTCGTGCCGCCGGGACGATTCGTCACCGAGGGCACCCCGGTCGCACTGGTGTCGGGTGAGGTCTCGGACGAACTGGCCGACGAGGTCGAGTCGTGGCTGCGCTTCGACGAGCAGCGCTGGATCGAGAGCGACGTGGCCTACGGCGTCCGCAGCCTCGTCGACGTCGCGCTGCGAGCCTTGTCGCCGGGCGTCAACGACCCCACGACGGCGACGATGGCGATCGCGCGGCTGGGCGAGACGCTGGCGAGGGCCGGCGCGAGTCGCCCGACCACGGTCGTGTCGACCGATGCCGGCGTCCGGATCTCGATCGCCGCCATCGAGTGGCCCGACCTGCTCCAGCGGTCCGTTCGACAGATCGCCGTGTACGGGGCGTCGGACATCGAGGTCGTGGTGACGCTGGTGCAGATGCTGAACTCGCTCGCATGGGCGCACCTCGACGAGTCGTACCGGTCGGACGTCGAGGAGACGGCCGGGCTGTTGCGCACCTGGATCGACGACGGCCTGCTCGCGTCGGACCACGATCGTGCGCGGATCGAGGCGGAGTTCGATCGGCTCGCCGACGCGCTCGGTCGCCAGGCGAGCGCGGACGCCTCGGCCGAGGGACCGTGACCCGTCGTTGACCGAGGGTGCTCCCGCATCGGCGACGGCGAACCGGCGACGACGCCCGGGCGGCGAGAACGGTCGGCGGCCGGTGTGCGGGCCCTCGGTAGCATCGATGCGATGTCCCAGTTCGTCGACGAAGCCCAACTGAACGTCCGCGGCGGCGACGGTGGCGCGGGCTGCATCTCGTTCCGACGCGAGGGGCCGGTGGTGCGCGGCGGCCCGAACGGCGGGGACGGTGGCAAGGGCGGCGACGTCTGGCTCATCGCCGACCACAACGTCGCGTCGCTGCTCGCCTTTCGCGATCACCCGCACCGACGGGCCGAGAACGGGGTGCACGGCAAGGGCAAGGACCTGCACGGCAAGCGGGGCGAGTCGCTCGAGATCACCGTCCCGGAGGGCACCATCGTCAAGGACATGTACACCGGCGAGGTGCTCGCGGAGCTCTTCCGGCACGGCGACCGGTTCCTGGCTGCCCACGGTGGGCGGGGCGGACGCGGCAACGCCAAGTTCCTCTCGAACTTCCGGCGTGAACCGACCTTCGCCGAGCAGGGCGAGCACGGCGAGGAGCGGTGGCTCAAGCTCGAGATCCAACTCATGGCCGACGTGGCGCTCGTCGGGTTCCCCAATGCCGGCAAGAGCACGCTCATCAGCGTCATCTCGGCCGCCAAGCCCAAGATCGCCAACTACCCGTTCACGACCCTCGAGCCCAACCTGGGCGTCGTCAGCGTCGACGACGACACCGACTTCGTGGTCGCCGACATCCCCGGGCTGATCGAGGGGGCGAGCGAGGGACGCGGCCTCGGCCACCAGTTCCTGCGCCACATCGAGCGAGCGCGGGTGCTCTGCCTCATGATCGACCTGCAGCCGCTCGACGGCACGTCGCCCGACGAGCAGATGGACGTGTTGCTCCACGAGCTCGGTGCCTACCGCCCCGAGCTGCTCGAACGCCCGCGGCTCGTGGTCGGCACGAAGGCCGATGCCGTTCAGGCCGACGAGCTCGAGGCGCTCGGCTGGGAACACCCGATCATCTCGGCCGTCACCGGCCAGGGTGTGCGCGACCTGGTCGGCCGCATGGCCGCACTCGTCCACGAGTCCCGACAGGACCAACCCGAACCCGAGGGCGTGGTCGTGATCCGGCCCGAGGTCACCGGCGCCGTGGTCGAGCACCTGGGCGACGGCGAGTTCCGATTGGTCGGGCGCGAGGTCGAGCGGGTCGTCGCGCTCAACGACGTCACCACGCCCGAGGCGCTCAGCTACATCGACCACCGCCTCGAGCGCATGGGCGTCCTCAAGCTGCTCCAGAAGGCGGGCGTGCGCGAGGGCGACGTGGTCTGGATCGGCGATTTCAGCTTCGAGTACCAGGAATCGGTGTGAGGTCCTGATGCTCGTCGTCGCGAAGATCGGCACGGCGTCGATCACCGACGCCCACGGTCACATCTCGGTCGCCGCCATCGCGAAGCTCGCCGACGAGGTCGCCGAGCGTCGCACCGCCGGCGACGAGGTGATCGTCGTGTCGTCGGGCGCCGTGGCATCGGGTGTCGCGGCGCTCGGGATGTCGAGCCGCCCCACCGACATGCAGACGCTGCAGGCGGTCTCGGCAGTGGGCCAGGCGCGGCTCGTCGAGCGATACCGCATCGAGCTCGACCGGCACGGCCTGATCTGCGCCCAGCTGCTCGTCGACCCGTTCGACTTCGTCGAACGTTCGCAGTACCTGCACCTGCGGGCGACCATCGCACGGTTGCTCGATCTCGGCGTAGTCCCGATCGTCAACGAGAACGACGCCATCGCGAACGACGAACTGCGCTACGGCGACAACGACCGCATCGCCGCCCTGCTGGCGAACTCGGCCCGTGCCGACGTGCTGGTGCTGCTCACCGACATGGACGGTGTCTACACCGCCGATCCGCGCTCCGACCCCGACGCACGTCTCATCCCGCTCGTCCGGTCGGACGATCCGCTGCTCGCCATCTCGGCCGGCGCCGGCGGGAGCGGCCGCGGCAGCGGCGGCATGGCCAGCAAGCTGACGGCGGCCCGAATGGCGTCGTGGTCGGGCATCCGCAGCGTGATCGGGCGCGCCAGCCGGCCCGGCATCCTGGCCGGTGCGGTGTCCGACGAGCTCGTGGGGACGACCTTCGAGGCGCACGATCGCGCCTTGTCGGCGCGCCGGCTGTGGATCGCGTTCGCGGCCGAGGTCACCGGCCGGGTCCACGTCGACGACGGTGCACGGCGTGCACTGGTCGACGGACACAAGAGCCTCCTGCCTGCCGGTGTCGTGCGGGTCGACGGTGCGTTCGCTCCGGGGGACGTGGTCGACGTCGTGTGCGACGACACCGCCTTCGCCCGTGGTCGCGTCTCGGTCGCGGCCGATGAACTCGACGGTGTGGTCGGGAGCCGCACGTCCGATCTGCCGGCCGGGATGGTGCACGAGGTCGTCCACCGAGACGACCTCGTCGTGCTCGAACCGGTCACGCCGGTGGGCGCCCGGTTCAACCCGTCCACCTGACGCCCGGGAGGTGTCAGCGGTCGGCGTGCACGGGCCGGCCGGCCATGGCGTCGGCGATGGCGGAACCGTCGGGGTTCATCAGGGTTCGGATCGGGAACGGGATCTCGATCTCGGCGTCGGCGAGCTGCTGCTGGATGGCATGGGCGGCGGCGACCCGCAGGTCGAAGTACGGGTGCCGCGCTTCGAACCAGCCGTAGACGCAGAAGTCGATCGAGCTCCCGCCGAAGCCGACGAAGTCGACGGCCGGTGGTGGGTCATCGAGGACGCCGTCGACCGTGGCCATCGCATCGGCGAGCAAGCGGGCGACGTGATCGACGTCGGCGTCGTAGCTCACCCCGACGTCGACGGAGAAGCGGCGGGTCGGCCGCCTGGTCCAGTTCTCGATCGGGTTCTGCAGCACGGCGGACGACGGGATCAGCGCCATCTCACCCGACAGCAGCTGCATCTCGACCGACCGCAGGTTGATGTCGGTGACGGTGCCCTCGTAGCCGTTGAGCGACACCTTGTCGGAGTACGTGAACGGCCGGCGCACCTGGAGGATGATGCCGGCGATCATGTTCGACAGCGTGTCCTGCATCGCGAACGCCAAGGCGAACCCACCGACACCGAGCGCGCCGAGCAGCACGCCGACGCGAATGCCGAGGGTCGACAGGGAGTAGATCAGCCCGATCGTGATGACGATCGCGGCGACGGTTCGACTGAGGAAGCGTCCGAGCACTTCACGGTGACGGGCGACCAGCCGATGGACGATCTGCTTGGCGGCGAACGCGACGACGACGGCGACGCCGAACACGATCAGCGCGGCCGGCCAGTTGCCGGCGTCGAAACCCGAGACCGACTCGCCGACGCTCACGTCGACGTCGGCATCCGCCTGGGCGATCGTGGTCGCCGTCATGGACCAGGCACCGGACATGGCGGTCGGATACCCGCCGATCGCCGTCGTCAAACGGCGCGCTTCAGGTCGTGGTGCCGCCTTCGACCTGGGGTGCTGCCGCCGTGCCGGCGTCGAGGCCGAGCTCGGCGCGCAGCTCGCTGAGGCGCCCCTGCGCCTCGACGTTGGCGGTCGCCTGCTCGATCTCGAGCACGCTCGACTCGACCGAATGACCCTCGAGCTCGGCCGACGCCTTGGCCTTGGTGTAGCGGGCCTGGATCTTCTCCTCGACCTCTTTCAGGGTCGGGACGTCGTCGCCCACCGTCTCGTTGAGCTGCTTCATCGCGACGTTCATCTCTTCTTGCATCTTGGCCTGCTCGAGCTGGCTGACGAGCTTCGACTTCTCGGCGATCTTCTGCTGGAGGAGCCGGCTGTTCTGGACGACGGCGGCCTTGGCCTGGTCGGCTGCCTCGGTCGACTCGAGCACCATCGCCTTCAGGCTCTCGACGTCCTTTTCGACCTGGATCAGCTGGTTCGCGATCGTCTCGGCGGCGCTGGTGTACTTCGTCGCCTTCTCGTCGTCGCCGGCCTTCTGGGCGTCGGACGCCATGATCAGGGCCTGGCGGGCGTTCGCGTTCAGCTTCTCGAGCTCGGCCATCTTGCCGTTCAGGCGGATCTCGGCCTGTTTCTGGCCGGCGATCACCGCCGTGGCCTGCTCCTT
>JAUHYJ010000216.1 GCA_030425785.1 Acidimicrobiia bacterium
ACCCTGATCCTCGAACGTCGCCATCTCGTCGGCGGCGCAGCGATCACCGAGGAGCTGCGCCCGGGCTTCAAGTTCACGACGTTCTCGTACGCGCTCAGCCTGTTGCGGCCCCAGATCGTCCACGAGCTCGACCTCGTCGAGCACGGCTTCATGCCGCTGCTGATGCCGTCGACGTTCTGCCCGATGGAGAACGGCGATGCCCTCGTGATGGGCCAGGACCGCAACGAGAACGTGCACGAGATCGCACGGCACTCGAAGCGTGACGCCGACGCCTACGACCAGTATTCGCACGACATCGAGATGGTCGTCCGAGCGATCAAGCCGCTCATCGACTCGGTGCCGCCGAACTTGTTCGACGCGTCGCCCGAGGGCCTGGCCGAGCTGGCGTCGCTCGCCAAGCACCTGCGCGACATCGACCGCACGACGCTGCACAACCTCGTCCGCCTGCTCACCGGTTCGGCGGCCGACTTCCTCGACGACTACTTCGAGAGCGACATCGTGAAGGGGTGGCTCTCGTCGTCGGGGATCATCGGGACGAAGGTCGGGCCGATGTCGCAGGGGTCGGGCCTCGTCCTGCTGTTCCACAACATGGGCGAGCACGACGGGCACTACGGCTCCTGGTCGTTCCACAAGGGCGGCAACGGTGGGTTCACGCAGGTCCTCGCCCGAGCGGCGCAGGCGTTCGGTGCCGAGGTGCGGCTGGGGTCGGAGGTCGAGCGCGTCATCACCGCCGGCGGGCGTGCCACCGGCGTCGCCCTCCAGGACGGCACCGAGTTCACGGCCAAGGTGGTGGTGTCGGCGGCGGCGCCGCGCCAGACCTTCACCGAGTTCGTCGACCCACGCGAGCTGCCGGAGGACCTGAACGACGCCATCCGCCGCTACCGGTACCAGGGCACGTCGTCCAAGGTGAACTTCGCGCTCGACGGGCTGCCGCAGTACCCGGGGCTCCCCGGCCGCGGCGACATGTTCCGCGGCTTCACCAACATCGCGCCCTCGATGGAGTACCTCGAGCGGGCCTTCGACGAGGCGAAGTACGGCTGGTACTCGACGCGTCCGTACATCGACGGTGCGATCCAGTCGACGATCGACCCCGACATGGCGCCGCCCGGCCAGCACGTCATGTCGTGCTTCGTCCACTACACGCCGTACCACCTGAAGGGCAGCGACTGGCCGACCGAGCGCGAGCGCATGGCCGACAACGTGCAGGCGGTGCTCGAGTCGTTCTTCCCGGGGTTCGGTGACCTCGTGCTGCAGCGCGAGATCGTCACCCCGCTCGACATCGAACAGGTGGCGGGCCTGCCGGAGGGCAACATCTTCCACGGCGAGTTCCTGGCACCCCAGATGTACTTCTTCCGCCCCGCGCCCGGGTGGAACCAGTACCGCACGCCGATCGCCGGCTACTACCAGTGCGGATCCGGCACGCACCCGGGTGGCTGCGTGTCCGGCGGTCCCGGACGTCTCGCGAGCCGACAGATCCTGTGCGATCTCGGCGACGCGTCGAGCGCACCGGGCGACCCGACGGGCGTGTGACCGATGTCGTCGTCGCCCGACCTTTCGCGGGCCGGGGGTGCACCACTACGGTGTCCGCATCGGGGAGGCATTCACCATTTCCTTCTTCGGCGTCCGCGGGTCGACCCCGTGTGACGGGCGGGATCTGCAGCGGTACGGCGGGAACACGTCGTCGGTGCTCGTCGACGCCCCCGGTCACGACCCGATCGTGCTCGACCTCGGCACCGGCTCGAGGCGCCTCGGTCAGCGGCTCGTCGGCGAGGGCGTCGAGCGGGTCACGTGCCTGCTCTCGCACCTCCACTGGGACCACGTCCAGGGGCTGCCGTTCTTCCCGATGGCCCTGCGGCCGGGCACGCGCGTCGACATCCACGGCCCGTCCCAGGACGACGGCCGCACGATCGGCGAGGCGTTCCGCGACATGTGGAAGGAGCCGGCGTTCCCGGTCACCATCGACGACCTGCCCGCCGAGCTGACCTTCGTCGATCACGCGGACGACCAGTTCGCGATCGGCGACGTGCGGATCACGACGCGCACGGTGCCGCACATCGGGCACACGCTCGGCTACCGACTCGACTGGAACGGCCGGAGCCTCGCCTACGTGAGTGACCACCAGCAGCCCGGCGTCGACGTCTACGAGGTGAGCGACGGTGTGCGCGAGCTGTGCACCGGCGTCGACCTGCTCATCCACGACGCGCAGTACACGCGCGACGAGTTCGGCCCGAAGGCCGCCTGGGGTCACTGCACCGTCGACTACGCCGTCTGGGTGGCGATCGAATGCGAGGTCGGCACGGTCGCGCTCTACCACCACGACCCGACCCACGACGACGACCTCCTCGACGAGATCGTCACCCGGCTGCGCGCCGAGCACGGCGACGCCGTCGAGATCGTCATGGCGGCCGAGGGCACGTCGCTGGTCCTCGGCGGCTGAGCGCTCGCCGTGCACTGGGTGGGTGTCGTCGCAGCGGTTCTCGTCGGACTCGTCTTCGTGGTCGCGGGCGCATCGAAGCTCGCCGCCGGGCCGGCCTGGCCGGCGAACGCCCGCGAGCTCGGCGCGCCGGACTGGGCGATCCCGATCGTGCCGTGGGTCGAGATGATCGTCGGCGCTGCGCTCGCCGTCCAGCTCGCCGAACCCGTGCCCGCCGTCGCGGCGCTGGTGCTGCTCGCGGTCTTCAGTGCGCTGATCGTGGCGAGGCTGCGGGTCGGGGAGCGGCCGACGTGCGCGTGCTTCGGTCAGTGGTCGGCGTCACCGCTCGGCACGCACCACCTCGTCCGCAACGCGGTGCTCGCGGCGCTCGCGATCGTCGCGGGGCTGTTCGCCTGACGATCAGTCGCCGAGCGTGCGCAGCAGGAAGGTGAGCACCTTCGCCTCGTCGCGCCACGCCTCGTACCGACCGCTCGGCCCGGCGTGGCCGGCGCCCATCTCGGTGTGGAGCAGGACGAGTGCGTCGTTGGTGCGGGCGGCGCGGAGCTTGGCCGTCCACTTGGCCGGCTCGTGGAAGCTGACCCGGGGATCGTTCAGCCCCGCCGTCACGTACGTGGCCGGGTAGTCGGCCGGCACCGTGTTGTCGTACGGCGAATAGCCCGCGATGTACGACGCGTGCGGTTCGCTGCGAGGGTCGCCCCATTCCTCCCACTCGGTGACGGTGAGGGGCAGCGTCGGGTCGCTCATCGTCGTCGTCACGTCGACGAACGGCACTTCGGCCACCGCCGCGGCGTAGCGCTCGGGCCGCATCGTCACACAGGCGCCGACGAGCAGCCCGCCGGCGCTGCCGCCGCGGATCGCGAGCCGGTCGGGATGTGCGACGCCGACGTCGACGAGGTGATCGGTCGCCGCGAGGGTGTCGGTGAAGGTGTTGCGCTTCGACAGCAGCTTGCCGTCGAGGTACCACTGGCGTCCGAGTTCGCCGCCGCCACGCGGGTGGACGAGCGCCCACACGACGCCGCGATCGAGCAGCGAGAGACGCGCCACCGAGAACCACGGTGGCAGCGAGATCTCGTACGAGCCGTACCCGTACACACAGCACGCGGCCGTGCCGTCGATCGGGGTCTCGACATGGCGGACGACGTCGACCGGGATCTTCGTGCCGTCCTCGGCGGTGGCCCAGTGCCGTGTCGAGGTGTACGCGGCGAGGTCGACGTTCGGGGTCGGCGTCTGCTTGACCACGGTGATCGAGCCGTCGTCGAGACCGACGTCGATCGAGCGCATGGGCAGCGTCAGCGACTGGTGCGACAGGCGGATCGCCGTCGCGGTCCATTCCTCGTTCGGGCCGAACTCGACGTCGTGGGGCGCCGGGTCGATGTCGAGCACCTGCTGGCCGCCGTCCCGGGTCACGACCCGCACCTGCGGCTGCGCGTCGCGCCACTCGAGCAGGGCCAGGTGGCCGGCGAACGGCTCGATCGCGACGATGCGTCGGCCCGACTCGTGGGGGATCAGCTCGCTCCAGGCGGCCGGATCGTCGAGTGGCGCCTCCATGACCCGGAAGTCGACCGCGTCCTCATTGGTGAGCACGACGAAGCGGTCGCCCCAGTCGTCGAGGTGGTACTCGACGTCGGCGACTCGGGGCCGCACGATCGACGGTTCGGCGGTCGGGTCGTCGGTGGGGATCAGCGCGATCTCCGACGAGGTCTTACTGCCGGAGCCGATGACGATCCAGCGCTCGCTGCGGGTCGTGCCGACGCCGACGAAGAACCGCTCGTCGTCGTCGCGGTACACCTCGACGTCGTCGGCCTGGGCGGTGCCGAGCTCGTGCCGCAATACCCGGTACGGCCGTTCCTGCGCGTCGGGCGCGACGTAGAAGACGTGGCGGCCGTCGGCCGACCAGGCGACGCCCGCGTATGTGGTGTCGTGGATCTCGTCGTCGAGATCGTCGCCGGTGTCGAGGTCGCGGATCCGGAGCGTGAAGTGCTCGTCGCCGGCGGTGTCGGCCGACCATGCGAGCAATCGGTGGTCGGGGCTGATCTCGAACGCCGCCAGGTCGAAGAACTCGTGCCCCTCCGCCTCGGCGTTCTGGTCGAGCAGCACGTGCTCGCTCGCCGTCGCCGCCGTGCGGCCCCGGCTGTGGACCGGATAGCTCTGGCCTTCGTGGGTCTGCGAGGCGTAGAACCACTCGCCCTTGCGAACGGGCGCGGACACGTCGGTCTCCTGCACGCGCGACTTGATCTCGGCGAACAGCTCGTCGACGAGCTCGTGCTGCCCGTCGAACCACCGGTCGCAGTAGTCGTTCTCGGCCTCGAGGTAGGCGATCGTGTCGGGGTTCGACTTGTCGCGGAGCCACGCGTACGGATCGTCGAACGGTCCGGTCGGGCGATCCCACGTGTGGGGGACGGTCGGGGCAACGGGTTCGGAGGCGCCAGATACGTGCACGACGAGCACGTTACGGCGCCGGCGCCGTCGTCGGTGGGGAAGATGTCGGACCGGCGTTAGGTTGCACAGCTCATGCGAGTGTGGATCGACCAGGACCTCTGCACCGGCGATGGTCTGTGCGTCGACCACTGTCACGACGTGTTCACCCTCCTCGAGGACGGCATCGCCTACGTGGTCGAGGACGGCGAGGTCCAGAACGATCCCGGCGGTTCGGGCAGCCTGGCCCCCGTGCCGCACAAGCACGTCGACTCGGTGATCAAGGCGGCCGAGGTGTGTCCCGGCGAGTGCATCTTCATCGAGATCGACCAGGCCGACGCCGAGCGCGACGTCGAGGTCGACGTGAAGATCGCCGCCCGCATCGAGATCCGCGACGATCTCGGCGACGAAGCCGCCGCCTGACGCCACGCGCCCTGCCGGACCGGGCCGCCCGATTCCGCGGTCGGAGCGTGGGCACGGGGCTCGCGGATTGTTACTATGGCGGTAGTGGAAATCCCCTGCACCCCACGCTGGAGTTGACGCCATGACGACCTTCGATCTCGATTTGTCCAAGTACGAGCTCGGCTGGAGCGACAGCGACGTCGAGTACGCGTTCACGCCCGAGAAGGGCATCAACCCCGGCGTCGTCGAGCAGATCTCGTGGTGGAAGGGCGAACCGCGCTGGATGGCCGACATGCGGCTGCGCTCGCTGCGCCTGTTCGACAAGAAGCCGATGGCCGAGTGGTTCGCGGTGAACATGCCCGACATCGACTTCCAGGACATCTACTACTACCTGCGCCCGAAGGGCGAGCAGGTCTCCGAGTGGGACGAGCTCCCCGAGGAGATGATGCGCACCTACGAGAAGCTGGGCATCCCCGAGGCCGAGCGGCAGTACCTCGCCGGCGTCACCGCCCAGTACGAGTCCGAGGTCGTCTACCACAAGAACCGTGAAGACCTCGAGAAGCAGGGGATCCTCTTCTGCGACATGGACACCGCCCTGCGCGAGTATCCGCACCTCGTCAAGGAGTACTTCGGCACGGTCATCCCGCCCGGCGACAACAAGTTCGCGGCGCTCAACACGGCCGTGTGGTCCGGCGGCTCGTTCATCTACGTCCCGCCGGGCGTCGAGTGCGAGATGCCGCTGCAGGCGTACTTCCGCATCAACTCCGAGAACGCCGGCCAGTTCGAGCGCACGCTGATCATCGCCGACGAGGGCTCGAAGGTCCACTACGTCGAGGGCTGCACGGCGCCGACGTTCTCGGCCCACGCGCTCCACTCGGCGGTCGTCGAGATCGTCGTGAAGCGTGGCGCGCGCTGCCGCTACTCCACGATCCAGAACTGGGCGCACAACGTCTTCAACCTCGTCACCAAGCGTGCGACCGCCTACGGCGACGCGACGATGGAGTGGGTCGATGGCAACCTCGGCTCCAAGCTGACGATGAAGTATCCGGCCGTCTGGATGATGGAGCCGGGTGCGAAGGGCGAGGTGCTGTCGATCGCGTTCGCGAAAGACGGCCAGCACCAGGACACCGGCGCCAAGATGGTTCACTGCGCGCCGCACACCAGCTCGCGCATCACCAGCAAGTCGATCTCGAAGGG
>JAUHYJ010000217.1 GCA_030425785.1 Acidimicrobiia bacterium
CGTGGTTGCAGCACAACGCCACGCTGTTCCCCGAGGTCGCCGGCGATCGCGTGCGCTGGAACCACCCGACGATCGAGCCCTGGCACCTCGCGTACACGACCACCGTGCACGCCGTCGACGTCGACGGCGACGGCGAGCCGGCCCTGCGCGACGGGCGGCCGACCCGCGTCGACGAGGCCGAGGTGCGCGCCAAGGCGGCCGAACAGGCGTCGCGGCTGTTCCGTGCGATGAAGGACCTGTCATGAGTGTTGCGACGGCTCCGCTGACGCCGATGTCGATGACCGCCCTGCTGCGGCGCGTCGAGCACGAGTGGGCGTCGCGGCAGAAGATCTTCGACCTGCCGAGCGCTCGCATCTGGCGTCCCGACCCCGACGTCGACCTCGGGTTCGACTTCCTCGGTCGCCGGTGCGCGACCCCCATCGGACCCGCCGCCGGCCCGCACAGTCAGCTCGCGGAGAACCTCGTGCTGGCCTGGCTCGGCGGGTCGCGACTGTTCGAATTGAAGACCGTCCAAGTGCTCGACGACCTCGAGATCCAGCGGCCCTGCATCGACATGCAGACCGTCGGCTACAACATCGAGTGGAGCCAGGAGCTCACCGTCCCGCAGAGCCTCGACGAGTACGTGACGGCGTGGATGCTCCTGGCCGTCCTCACGCGCTGGGAGCCCCTGGCCGAGCACCTCGGCACCGACGCGGGTGGCCCGGGCCCGCACGTGTTCGACATGAGCGTCGGCTACGACCTGGCCGGCATCTCGGGCGACAAGGTGGCCCGCTTCATCCGCGGGATGCGCGACGCGTCGGAGGTCATCGACCGGCTCCGACCCCGGATCGCCGCGGCCGGTGGCTCGTTCGCCACGCTCGCGGACGTCGACGTCTCACCGACGGTGTCGGACACGCTCACGCTGTCGACGTTCCACGGTTGCCCGCCCGACGAGATCGAAGCGATCACCAAGCACCTGATCGACGTCCACGAGCTCGACGTGATCGTCAAGCTGAATCCGACGTTGCTCGGGTACGAGACGGTCGCCGGGATCGTCAACGACGAGCTCGGGTACCGCGACGTGAGCGTGAAGGAGTCCGCCTTCGCCGACGATCTCCAGTTCGACCGTGGGCTCGAGCTGATCGACGAGCTGCGTACGTACGCGCGCGAGCGTGGCCGGCGGTTCGGCATCAAGCTCACGAACACGCTCGTCGTCGACAACACCAAGGGCTTCATGCCCGATGACCCGATGTACC
This sequence comes from Acidimicrobiia bacterium, assembly GCA_030425785.1. Taxonomy (GTDB): domain Bacteria; phylum Actinomycetota; class Acidimicrobiia; order Acidimicrobiales; family Ilumatobacteraceae; genus Ilumatobacter. The sequence goes on from JAUHYJ010000217.1 coordinate 1,236, forward strand.
TGTCGGGGCCGCCGCTGCACGTGCTGGCGAGCACCCTGCTCGAGCGGCTCGCCACGGCGCTGCCCGGACGGTTCGCGATCCCCGGCCACGACGGCGACGTGATGGTGAGCTTCTCGGCCGGTGTCACCAAGGACAACCTGGCCGACACGCTCGCGATGGGGGTGCACCCGGCCACCATCTGTTCCGACCTGCTGAAGCCCGGCGGCTACGGCCGACTCGCACCGATGCTGAAGGCCCTGACGGCCACGGTGCGCGACGCCGGTCACACCGAGCTGGCCGGTTGGCGAGCCGACCGGCAGGCGGCGGCGGTCGCGGCGGGCCATGCGACGACGGCGGCGGCCCATGTCGCGCACGTTCGTGGCGAGGGCGTCGGCACCTACCACCTCGACGGCAACTCGAAGCTGCCGCGCGAGGTCGACCACGACCTCGAGATGTTCGGGTGCGTCGCCTGCAACTTCTGTGTGACCGTCTGCCCGAACGACGCGTTCACGAGCATCCGCAGCCTCGACGGCATGGAGGGTCGACAGCAGTACCTGGTCTTCGTCGAGCTGTGCAACGAATGCGGCAACTGCCTGACGTTCTGTCCCGAACGTGGCGACCCGGCGATGATCAAGCCGCGGCTCTACACCGACCCGGCGCTCTTCGCGGCACGCGACGGCCAGGGCTTCCTCGTCGAGGGTGATCGTGTCGTCGACGCTCGCGCCGACGACGTCGCGATCGACCTCGTCGGTAGCCTCCTCGCACGTTCCGAGGGGTCACCACTCGGAACGTCCGACGGGTGACTCGTGTGCTCACGACCATGCGAACGTCAAGAGATCGTCAAGTGACCCCGAGAACGGTCACGATCACTACGCAATAGCAAGCTCGATCGTCAAAGCTCTCCGAAACGTCGGGCGTGGGCTACGGCAACCCGGACGATCTGCCGATGGACGAGTATGCGGGTCGTGAGTCGAGCCTCGGTCGTGTTCAGCCTGGTGCTGATCGTGGCGATCGCCGTGGGATACCTGGGGCGGACGTCGGAGCTGTCGGAGGTGCGCGACGAGCGCCTGATCCGGGCTGCGGAGGTGGGAGCGGCGCGCGTCGACGCGTTGGTGAACGCCTCGATCGTCGCCGTCGACACCGCCGCCGATCCGTCCGCGGCCGTCACGTCGATCCGGTCGGTCTACCCCGAGGTGGCGGCGTGTGCCTTCGACGGTGACGTCAGCTCGTGTGCCGGCCCGACGGGCTTCGACACCCGGGTCCCCGAGCTCGCATCGGGCGGTCGTCCGGTCGTGGTCTCCGACGAGGAGCTGATCACGATCACGGTCGGCGACGAGGCGCTGGCACTCGCCGTGACGACCCGTCCGGTCGTGACCGACGCCTTCGTCGAGGACGACTGGTCGGTGTGGGCGACCACCGTCGAGCCCGAGCTCGGCGCCGGCAACATCGTCGAGGACAACGGGCTGCGCCAGACCGCGGCATCGGTGCTGGCCGCGCCGGGGACGTTCGTCGTCGCCCAGGCCCCGGCCGCCGTGGCGCTGCCGACGGCGGAGCGCAACTTCTACCTCGTGGTGTCGGCGCTCGGTCTGCTGCTGTTCGGTCTCGCCGGGACCACGCTGCTGATCGAGCAGCGCAGCCTGCGCGAGCGGGCGACCTTCGATGCGCTCACGCGACTGCCGAACCGCGGTGAGTTCGAGCGGCGCGCGGAGGACAGCCTGGCCACGGCGCGCGACGACGAGCAGATGTGCCTCCTGCTGTTCGACCTGAACGGTTTCAAGCAGATCAACGACACGCACGGCCACCAGGCGGGTGACGAGCTGCTGCAGGTCATCGGTCGTCGACTGTCGACCGCCGTGCGGGCCGGCGACCTCGTCGCCAGGTGGGGCGGCGACGAGTTCGTCGCCCTGATGCCGGGCATGGTCAGCGAGGAGATGGCGGTGCGCCGGGCCCGCGACATCGCCGAGAAGGTCGCCGGGCGGACGCGACTCGACGGGGTCCGTGACGCCGTGCGCGTGACGGTCAGTGTCGGCATCGCGATGGCGCCGATCCACGGCACCGAGCTCGACGATCTCGTCGACGCCGCCGACGAGGCGATGTACCGAGCCAAGCGCGACGGCTCGACCACGGCGATCGCTCAGCCCGCCCGCCCGGCGTCGACCGGGCTCGCGGTCCCGTCCGCCTGATCGATCCGGTGACGTCGCCCGGCCGCGTGCCGGCGCGGTGCTCTACGCTCCGGACGTGGCCGCCGTCGACCAACCGCTCACCAGCAAGCTCGCCGCCTTCGGCACGACGATCTTCGCCGAGATGTCAGCGCTCGCCGTGCGAACCGGTGCGATCAACCTGGGACAGGGGTTCCCCGACACCGACGGCCCCACCGAGGTACTCGACGCCGCCGTCGACGCGATCCGGACCGGCGTCAACCAGTACCCGCCCGGTCCCGGCATGCCGGTCCTGCGGGAGGCGATCGCCGAGCACCAGGAGCGGTTCTACGGACTGTCGTTCGACCCCGACACCGAGGTGCTCGTCACCGCCGGAGCGACCGAGGCGCTCGCCGGTGCGTTGCTCGGCATGCTCGACGCCGGCGACGAGGTCGTGCTGTTCGAGCCGATGTACGACAGCTACCAGGCGTGCATCGCGTTGGCAGAGGGTGTCGTCAAGCCCGTCGTGCTGCGGCCGGACGTCGAGGGCGACGGACGGTACGGGTTCGACCGGGACGAATTCCGTGCCGCGTTCTCCGCTCGCACGAAGCTGGTGCTGCTCAACACCCCCCACAATCCCACCGGCAAGGTCTTCACCCGTGACGAGCTCACGTTCATCGGTGAGGTGGCCGCCGAGCACGACGCGCTGATCGTGACCGACGAGGTGTACGAGCACCTGGTGTTCTCCGGTGCCACGCACGTGCCGATGGCCACGCTGCCGGGCATGGCCGAGCGCACCCTCACCATCAGCTCGGGCGGCAAGACGTTCAACACGACCGGCTGGAAGACCGGCTGGATGACGGGCCCGGCGACGATGGTGAGCGCGGCCAAGATGGCCAAGCAGTTCCTCACCTTCGTGAACGGGGCGCCGTTCCAACCCGCGATCGCCGCCGGGTTGCGGCTCGGCGACGACTTCTACACCGGGCTGGCCGCCGACCTCGAGGCCAAGCGCGACCGGCTGCTGCCAGGCCTGTACGCCGCCGGCTTCGACGTGTTCGTTCCGGAGGCGACGTACTTCACCACGGTCGACATCCGGCCGGTGCGGCCCGACGGTGACGGCATCGCGTTCTGCCTCGACCTGCCGGTCGATGTCGGCGTGGTCGCGATCCCGACCCAGGTCTTCTACGCCAACCCCGAGCACGGTCGCCACCTGGTGCGCTTCGCCTGCTGCAAGCAGTTCGAGGTCATCGACGCCGCCGTCGAACGCCTGTCGACCCTCGGCGCCTGACCCGCACGCGTCGCTGCCGACGCGGCGACCGGCACGCCGTGGAACGACGTGCCGGTCGGTGACGAGGATCTTCTGGTGCCGGCGAGGATCAGGTGGCGTTCTCGCACGGCGCAGCGAGATCTCTCGACCTGGCGGTCGAGAGCCGCGAGATGCAACGCAGCGAGGGCGTCAGCCTGCCCCGCCGGGGACGAGTTGGATCTCGAGGGAGATGGTGACCTTGTCGCCGATCAGCATCCCGTCCATGCCGACCGGCATGTTGAAGTCGATGCCGTAGTCCGACCGCTTGATCTCGCCCTCGGCCGAGAACCCGGCGCGCGTCGTGCCGTAGCCGTCGACGACGACGCCGTGGAACTCGAGGTCGAGCTCGACGTGCTTGGTGATGCCGTTGATCGTGAGATCGCCGGCGAGGGTGTCGTCGGTGACCGACGTCGACACGAACGTCATGGAGGGGTGCTGCTCGGCGTCGAAGAAGTCGCTGCTCTTCAGGTGCTGGTCGCGGTCGGCGTTGTTGGTGTCGACCGACGACATGTCGATCGTCGCCGTGACCGAGCTGGCGGTCGCCGGGTCGCTGATCTCGGCCGTGGCCGTGAAGCTGTTGAAGCGGCCGCGCACCTTCGACAGGCCGAGGTGGCGGACGGTGAAGCCGACCTCGGAGTGTGCGGGCTCGGCGACCCAGGTGCCGGTGGAGAGGGTGGGGGCGGTGTCGATCGTGTCGGACATGGGAACTCCTTCGGGAGGGATGGGGGGGAGTGAGAGGGGATGGGGGTCGATGCGATGGAGATCATCGATCGACGCTCACCTTACTCGTTCAAGATTGAACTAACAAGTTCAGGTATGAACTTTCTGTCGAGTAGGCTCTCGAACGTGACTCGCTGGCTCGACGACACCGAGATGCGCTTCTGGCGTGCCTTCCTCGTGTCGAGCCACCGCGTCCTCGACGCCGTCTCGGCCGACCTCCGCAGCGAGTCGGGCCTCACGATGGATGACTACGAGGTGCTCGTGCACCTGTCCGAGGCGCCCGATCGAGCGGTCCGCATGTCGGAGCTGTCCGAACTCGTCGTGCAGTCACGGAGCCGTCTCACGCAGCGGATCGACCGCTTGGTCGAGCGAGGATGGGTGTGCCGTGCCCCATGTCCCGACGACCGCCGCGGCCAGTTCGCCGTGCTCACCGACGAGGGGTTCGACGCCCTGGCTGCAGCAGCACCCGGTCACGTCGACTCGGTCCGACGGCACCTGATCGACCGGATCGACCGCGAGCACCTCGAGGTCGCGGCCGAGATGTTCGACGAGCTCGCCGATTGATCGGGCCTCAGCCCGAAAGCGCGCGTACGCAGTGCTCGAGCAGCCAGCTCAGGTAGCCGTAGAGCGCGTACTCCGGTGACGACTCCCACCCGGGCGCGACCTCGTCGGCGTCGGGCTCGTCGGACACCTGCAGCATCGTGCCGAGGATCAGCCGGACCGAGTTGATCGCCTGCATCACCGAGTTCAGCTCGACCTCGTCCAGCCGGGCCGGTTCGACCCCTTCACCGTCGCCGACCGCGCGCTCGATCACCGCGAGCGCGGAGAGCTTCGACGCGACCAGCTCCTCGCGCATCAGCCGCTGGTACTCGGCCTCGAGCTCGGGGTCGTCGGCGTGCGCCACCGGGAACAGCCGCGTCAGCAACGCCTCGGCGGCGGGCTGGTCGGCGCCGGCGGTCAGCAGGAGCCGGAGTTCGTTCGCGAGCCGGCGGAGCAGCGCGGCCTCGTCGTCGCCGACCGCGAGGACGTAGCGGTCACCGCGCCGGCGAACCGGCCCACCGA
>JAUHYJ010000218.1 GCA_030425785.1 Acidimicrobiia bacterium
GGGCACACGTTGTTCCCGAGGGCACACGTTGTTCGCGTCGTTCGCGTGTGCCCTCGCGCGTAGCGTGTGCCCTCGCGCGTAGCGTGTGCCGTCGCGGCATCGCAGGCTCGCGCCGCGCTCGCGGGGACCGGAAGGGCGAGCGGGGGTGTTGCGCGGGGGCGCGGGATGCCAGGCTGGGGGCACAGACCGAACGAGGAGGATGTCATGGGCTTCGACGACCTGGTGAACAAGGGCAAGGACCTGTACGCGCAGAACAAGGACGCCATCGACGAGGTGCGGACCTCGGAGCAGGCGGAGGGCATCAGCGACAGCGTGCTCGACAAGGCATCGGATGCCGCCAAGAAGGTTGCGCCGGGCGAGCACCACGGCACCGTTGACGACGTGCGCGGCAACATCGACAAGCACATCGGGCACCAGTAGCCCGTACGTGAACGCGAGGCCGGACCCCGATGGGGCCGGCCTCGCGGTCGTTTCGGCATCAATCCTGTGCCGATGCTTGACCTTCAGGACCCTCCCAGTTAGGTTCGGCGTGGAGTTCTCTTACCCGAAACTCTGATCTGGGGAGATCGACGCCGCGTCGTGCGTTACTCGACGCACGGCGGCGGCGCCTATCCGTCAACGTTGATGAGGGCAGTGCAATGGCCGATGACTGGGGATTTGCTGGCGCATCACGCGTGGGGACGCGACGCAGGATGCGAGCGGAGCGCGAGCGTGCGCGACGACTGACGTTGCGTCACCGCTGGTACGCGGGCGGGATCGCGACGGTGCTCTCGGGCGCGCTCGTGTTCGCCGGCCTCACACCGGCGGTCGCCGAGACCGCGCCGCCGGAGGAGACGACCACCGTCCAGGAGACGGCGACCCCCGACGACGGCGCCCCGGGCGACGCCCCCGACGCCGGCGAGACCAGCGACGGCGACGCGGCGGCGGACACCTCGGGCGACGAGGGCGGCGCGGGTGAGGAGACCTCCCCCCGCGAAGGCGAGGATGCCTCCGGTGACGCCGACTCCGGGGCCTCGGGCGACGGGTCCGGCGGCGCCGGAGGGGACGAGGGCGCCGACGAGGGTGACGCCGAGGGCGACAGCAGGGGAGAGCCCGAGCAGTCGGCGCCGCAGCAGCAGGCCGCGCTCGCACCTCAGGTGCTCTCGGCGGTCGCCGACTGCGTCGGCGGCGACACCCAGTGCGGCGACCTCACGCTGCAGAACGTCGTGGTGGGCGGATCGGCCACGACGGCGAACTGGGCGCTGCGGGCCACCGACGTGGACTCGACCGACTGGTACGACTTCACCAGCGGCCAGGAGCGCCGGGTTCCCAAACCCGGTGAGTACAGCCTCTCAGCCACCCCCGACGGCGGTGTCACCGACGACTACGCGACGGAACTCACCTGTACCCTCAACGACACGAGCGGCTCGAATCGCCTCGCGTTCGACGACCCGATCCTCTCGTACATCTACAGCGGGAGCGGCAGCAACAACCTCGAGGCCGTCTGCACCTTCACACACACCGTCCTGGCGCCCAGCACCGTCGTCGTGACCAAAGGCGACCTGCGCACCGGGCTCGGGGCGACCGATGTCGCAGCGACCTACGCGGAAGGTGCGCGCTTCGCGCTCTACGACTCCAACACCTCCACCACCGAGCTGTACACCTGCACGACCGCGGCGTCCGGTGACTGCACCTTCACCGGGGTGACCGAGGTCGGCGTCCAGCTCTGGATCGGCGAGATCGCGCCGCAGCCCGCGACGCCTGCCGCCGCGAACTACTCGGCGCCGATCGACCAGCTCACGACCGGCGACGATCCGTTCACCGACCGTCCGTACCGGTACCCGACGCCCGAGCTCACCGGCACCGGCGAGACCTACGCCGTTCCGAGCGAGTCGGACTTCCCCGGCGGCAACACGCAGTGGGGGGCGACCAGCGGGTACTGGGCGAATCGCCTCAACAACCCCGCGCTCAACCTCACGTGCACCGCGGGTGTCGAGGTGGGCCTCGTCATGGACCTCTCCGGATCGGTCGCGCCCTATCGCGACGACCTCCGCGACGCAGCCAAGGCGTTCGTCGCGTCGCTGCTGGGCACGGGATCCAGCGTCGCGCTGTTCTCGTTCGGCAACGCGTCACCGCGCGCAGGTACGAGCAACTACGCGACGCCGGTGCTCGTGGATGCCGCCGGACAGGCGACGCTCGACACACGCATCGACAACTACTGGACCAACACGGTCTCCGGCCAGGGGACGAACTGGGATGCCGGTCTCTACGCCGCTGCCCAGGGGGCCGCCTCCCAGATGTACGACATCGTCTTCGTGCTCACCGACGGGAACCCGACCTACTCGGGCTCGGGCCCGTCGGGCAACGGCAGCCGCACGACGTTCCGTGAGCTGGAGCGCTCGGTGTTCTCGGCCAACGCCATCAAGAACGCGGGGACGCGCGTCGTCTCGGTCGGGATCGGCGGGAACCTGTCGGCGGACAACCTCGCATCGATCTCGGGCACCAACGGCTACGCGCCGGGCGACTCGCTCAATGACATCGACTACACGACCGCCGGGTGGGACCAGCTCACCCAGCTGCTGGAGGACTTCGCGCTCGGACTGAACTGCCAGTCCGACATCACCGTGACCAAGCTGACGCAGGACGGGAACGCGCAGCCGCAGCCGGCCGCGGACTGGACGTTCACCACGACCGCCGACGCCGGCACCCTCTCCGCTCCTGCCACGCAGCAGACGGGCGCCGACGGGTCGGCATCGTGGATGCTGACGTTCGACCAGCAGAACGCCACGGCATCCGTGACGATCACCGAGACCACGCAGCCCGTCTGGAGTCTTGCGTCGGCGGTGTGCAACGAGCAGACGATGACCATCACCGACGATGCGGTGACGATCACCGGCGTCGGGACCGGCCAGAACGTCGACTGCACCTTCACCAACGTGCGTGCCTTCGACGACCTCACCGTCACCAAGACGGCCGACGCGTCCTACGACCGGGCGTACACGTGGTCGATCGACAAGTCGGTGGACGAGTCCAGCGCAACTGTCGTGCCGGGTGATGACGCCACCTTCGACTACGACATCGTGGTGACCCCGTCCGCCCCGGTCGATTCGAACTTCGCGGTGGCCGGCGACATCACCATCACCAACCCGAACGACGTCGCGGTTCCCGTCACGATCGCCGACAGCGTCGGGATCGACGGCGCCTCCTGCACGATCGACGGCGGCGCGAACCAGGTGGTTCCCGCAGATGACGAGCTGGTCGTCGGCTACGAGTGCGACCTGCCCAGCGCCACCGACGGCACGAACACCGCGACGGTGATGTACGACCTGGAGGGCACGCAGAACCAGGCGAGCGGCACCGACGGCTTCACCTTCGGCGCGCCGGCGAACACCACCGACGGCAGCGTCGTGGTCGCCGACACCTTCCCCGAGTTCGCCCAGACGTACCCGACGGTCGCCGCCCGCACCGTCGACGCGGTCGATGGCCCGACCACGTTCGAGTACTCGGCCGACCGCGGCGCCGATGTGGCGGCCGGGGAGTGCGGGGAATACACGAACACGGCGTCGATCAACCCGTCGACCGGCGAGCAGACCTCGTCGCAGACCGTCGAGGTGTGCGCCGGCGCCGACCTCGCCGTGTCGAAGAACATCGTCGCGACGCTCACCCGCACCTACGACTGGTCGCTGACCAAGGACGTCGACGCGACGACCAAGGTCGTGGGCCAGGACGGCACCGCGACCTTCGACTACACGGTGACGGTCACCCCCGGCGACTACACCGACTCGGCGTGGGCGATGGACGGCCAGATCACGGTCACGAACCCCAACTCCTGGCCGGTGACCGCAGACGTCACCGACGCCCAGGACTTCGGCGAGAACCTCCAGTGCACCGTCACGGACGGCGACGATGCGGTCATCCCCGCCGCCGAGAACGACACCGACGGCAGTGCCACCTTCGACTACGAGTGCACCTTCACGGGCCAGCCCACCTACAGCGGCACCAACACCGCCACCGTCACCTGGGACGCCGCCGCGGCGCACACGCCGACCGGCAGTGCGCAGGGCACCGCGTCGATCACGGAGGACGACTGGGACAAGACGCTGGTCAACGAGGTGGTGAATGTCGTCGACGACCAGACCGACCCCGACAACCCGGTGTCACTGGGAACGGCGACCTGGAACGCCGAGGGCACGCCGGAGGAGTTCGAGTACTCGCTCACTCTCGACGGTCCGGATGCCCCGGGCAGCTGTGTCGACTACACCAACGTCGCCGTGATCGAGCAGCTCCCGTCGAAGACCGACAGCGTCACCGTCACCGTCTGCGACTACGCCGACCTCACCGTCGACAAGACCGCGAGCACGTCGTTCGATCGGTCCTACGCGTTCGAACTCGACAAGTCCGGACCGACCGAGGTGCTTGTCGTCGACCCCGAGACCGGCGAGGCCACCGCCTCGTACGAGGTCACGATCACCGACGGGGCCGCGACCGACAGCGACTTCATCGTCGCCGGCGCGATCACGGTGACGAACCCGAACGACGTCGCGGTCGCGCTGACCTCGCTCACCGACACGATCGACGGCTGTGACCTCGCCCTTCCGGGCGATCTCACGGTCCCCGCGAACGACGTGCTCGTCGTCGACTACTCGTGTGAGATCGACGGGGCGACCCCGACCACGCAGGGCGAGAACACGGCGACGGCGACGTGGAGCACCGATGGCCTGCCCGGCAGTGCGGGTTCGGCGTCCGACACCGTGCCGTATTCGTTCGCGAACGCGACGATCACCGACCTCAACGACAAGACGGTGACCGTGGTCGACGACAAGACCGACCAGAACCCGCCGGTCGAGCTCGGCACCCACACGTGGACCGCGCCGGGCGCCGAGCAGGACTTCGCGTACGCCCTGCAGCTCGACGGTGTCGCCGGCGAGTGCGAGATGTACACCAACACGGCGACCATCGTCGAGACGCAGCAGACGGCGTCGCACACCGTGACCGTCTGCGACTACGCCGACCTGGTCGTCACCAAGACCGCCGACCCCGCGTTCGACCGCGACTACGACTGGTCGATCGACAAGACGGTCGACCCGGCGACGGCCACGGTGATTCCGGGCGAGAACGCGACGTTCACGTACATGATCCCGGTCACCCCGTCGGCCCCGCAGGACTCCGGCTTCGCGGTTACCGGCGTGATCACCGTGAGCAACTCGAACAGCGTTCCGGTGACGCTGACCGGGGTGACCGACGCCGTCACGCTCGACGGCGACGACCCCGAGGCGTGCACGACGACGCCCCCGAGCCTGGTTGTGCCGGCCGGCGGCATCCTGCAGATCCCCTACTCGTGCGACCTGCCCGACGCGTCGGCGACGGCGACCGGCACGAACACCGCCACGGTGACCTGGGATGCCGCGGTGCTGCCCGGCACGACGGGCACCGCGTCGACCGCGCCGACCGCGTTCGACTTCGCCTCGGCCACCCCGACGGTGACCGACGGGTCGGTCACCGTGACCGACACCGCGCCGGAGTTCGCGGTGGCCTACCCGGGCGACGCGGCGATCGCCACCGCGCCCGAGGGGAAGACCTTCACCTACACCCGCGACCTGGGCGACCAGGTGCAGCCGGGCACGTGCTACGTGTTCCCGAACACCGCCACGATCGCCGCGACCACCGATCAGGCCGCGCAGCAGGCGTCGGCCGACGCGCGCGTGTGCGTGCCGGCCGGGTCGGTCGACAAGTCGGTCGTCAGCGTCGAGCAGGGCGCGGACGAGACCTGGACGATCGTCTATGACGTGATCGTGACGAACACGTCGACCGACGGTGTCGCGTTCGTCTACACGCTCGAGGACACCCTCGACTTCGGCGCCGGCATCACGGCGACCGGGGCATCGGCGACGGTGCCGGCGGGGGTGACCCCCACGGCCGGATGGAACGGCGTGAGCCAGACCGAGGTCGCCGCCGACGCGACCCTGGCCGCCACCGACGGCGGAGACGCGACCCACACCTACCGCGTCACCGCGACCGCGACCGCGGACGGCAGCGCTTCGGGCGCCCAGCTGGCCTGCACCGAGGGTGAACCCGGCGCGTTCCGCAACGTGGCGGAGATCTTCCTGCCCGCGCAGACCACGCCGTACGACGACGCCGAGGCGTGTGCCGAGCCGGCCGCGCCGACGGTGACGAAGACCCCGTTGACCTCGGAGCAGAACACCGACACGGGGGAGTGGACCATCGGATACGAGGTCACGGTCGCCAACACGACCGGCCTGACCCTGGCGTACACGCTCACCGACACGCCTGACGCGCTGCCGACGGGCGTGACCGGCGGGATCTGGCAGGCCACCGGGCCCGCCATCACCGGCGGTGGCAGCGGCACGCTCAACGGCGCATGGGACGGCGACGGGGTCACGGAGCTCGCCACCGGACTGATCCCCGACGGCGCGCTGCACACCTACACCGTGACCCG
>JAUHYJ010000219.1 GCA_030425785.1 Acidimicrobiia bacterium
ACACGGCTCGATCAACCACCTCGGCGTCGAGACCGAGACCGCCGACGAGGTGGTCGCGGCCGAACGCCGCATCGCCGCCGGTGGCCTCACGACGTCGGGTGTCGACGACACGATCTGCTGCTTCGCCGAGAAGGTCGAGACCTGGGTGAGCGACGCTCGCGGCCAACGTTGGGAGTGGTACGTCAAGCAGGCCGACCACGACACCCAACTCGACAACGTCGTCGTCACCCACCACGACGCGACGGGCACCGAGGCGCCGGCACCGGCGTGCGGTACCGGCGCCTGCTGCTGACGAGACGCGCCGCCGACGTGGTCGGCCGGCGCCGCGACGTCGACGACGTCGATGAGGTCGGTCCCGTCGATGTCGTCGATGTGCTCAGAAGTCGATGTCGAGGTCCGAGGCCTCGTCCACCTCACGGCGGGCGCGGCGGCGGGCCTCGGCGACGATGTCGTCGGTCGACCGGTCACTCGAATCGGTCGTGTCGCCCGAGTCGCTCGCATCACTCGTGTCGCTGTGTGACTCGCGGCCCCGGGCGCGCGCTTCGTCGATGATCTCGTCGGCGGACCGGTCACGGCGCTGTTCGCTCGCGTCGCCCCGCAACTTCCTGCGGATCTTCACGAACAACCAGATGCCGCCGCCGATGATCACGAGCCACAACAGGACCGTCGTGATCGGGATGCCTCCCGAACTCGTCGTCGTCCCGGTGTCGGGCGACGTCGAGTCGGGCACGACGGTCGGCTCCTCCTCGGGCGGGGCGAGCGTGATCACGAAGCCCGACGTCGCGGTGATGCCGTCCGCGAACGCGATCGTCGCGGCGCGGATCGCGTCGGCACCGGGGTCGTCGCCGTAGTGGAAGTGGCTCACGGCGGCACCGACCAGGCCGTGCCGCCAGACGACCATCCGGACCGACACGTCGTTCTCGTCGTCACGTCCGGCGAACGCCCTCGCCCCGTCGAACGGTGGCTCGACCTCGGTGAGATCCTCCTCGCCGGCGTACGAGACGACCTCGTCGACATAGGCCTCGGCCACCTCTTCGTCGGGCCACACGACCACCTCGCGCAGCAGCGTCGCGTCGCTGCCCGCGTTCCACACGTCCTGGCCGGCGCGCAGCTCGGTGGCGGCGACCGAGCCCGGCTCGACGTGACCGACGGAGTACGGCGACGTGACCGCGAACTCGTCGTAGTCGAGCTCGACGATCTCCTCGGTGAACCGGAAGCCCTCCGGGGCCTCGGACGCGGCGAGCAGGTCGGCGGTGGCGGTGGTCAGCGTCGCCACCGTGAAGACCCCCACCACGGCCGCCGTGGACAGCACCGTGTGCATGGCGGCACAGGGTAGACGGTCGGCGACCACGCGCGCCCGCCCCTATTGTTCGCGCCCCCACGGTCGGGCGCGGCGATGTGTCAGGCGCGGTAACCGTGGGTGATCGGCATGCGGCGGTCCTTGCCGAACGCCTTTGGGCTCACCCGGACCCCAGGGGGCGACTGGCGCCGCTTGTACTCGGCGATGTCGACGAGCCGGGCGACGCGCCGCACGATGTCGACGTCGTGGCCCATCTCGATGATCTCCTCGGCCGTGTGGTCGCGCTCGACGTAGAGCTCGAGGATGGGGTCGAGCACCTCGTAGGGCGGGAGCGACTGGTCGTCACGCTGGTCGGGTCGGAGTTCTGCCGACGGTGGCTTCGTGATGACGTTCGGTGGGATGACGTCGCGTCCCGCGGCCCGGTTGACGTACCGGCAGAGCTCGTACACCTCGAGCTTCAGGACGTCCTTGATCACGGCGTAGCCGCCGACCGAGTCGCCGTAGATCGTGAAGTAGCCGACCGCCAGCTCGCTCTTGTTGCCCGTGGTCAGCACCATCCAACCCATCTCGTTCGAGAGCGCCATCAGGAGCTGCCCGCGACAGCGTGACTGGAGGTTCTCGTAGGTGAGCCCCGGCTCACGGCCCTCGAACGACGGGGCCAGCATGTCGAGGTAGGCCTGGAACGCCGGCTCGATCGAGATCGTCCGGTAGTCGATGCCGAGGTTCTCGGCCAGCAGCTCGGCGTCAGACTTCGAGTGGTCGGAGCTGTAGCGCGACGGCATCGACACGCCGTGCACGTGGTCGGGGCCGAGCGCGTCGGTGGCGACACACGCGACGAGCGTCGAGTCGATGCCACCCGACAGGCCGATCACGACGTCGGTGAAGCCGTTCTTGCGGAGGTAGTCGCGCGTGCCGAGCACCAGCGCGTCGTACAGCTCGCGGTGAGGGTCGAGTGGTTCGGCGAGCGGCGGGACGATGGTGTCGCCGGTGGCTCGCGACGTCGACGAGACGTGAACGAGGGGCAACGGCCGGTCGGTGGCCTTGCCCCGCGGATCGAGGAGGCGACCGCGATAGACGGGCGGGATGACGACGTCGACCACCATCAACTCGTCGACGAACTGCGGGGCGCGCGCGATGACGTGGCCTTCGCCGTCGACGACGAACGAACCGCCGTCGAACACCAGCTCGTCCTGGCCGCCGACCTGATTGACGTACACGATCGGCGTGTGGGCGTCCTGGGCGCGTGTCGCGACCATGCGCTCGCGACCGGTGTCCTTCTCCCAGTGGTAGGGCGACCCGTTGATGTTGACGCTGAGCTCGGCGCCGCCCGCGGCCTGGGTGGCGAGCGGACCGTTCGGCGACCAGATGTCCTCGCACACCGTCATGCCGACCTTGACGCCGCCGATCTCGAACAGCTCGAGCGGGTCGTTGCCATCGGTGCCCGGCGTGAAGTAGCGCTGCTCGTCGAACACCGCGTAGTTCGGCAGCATCCGCTTGCGGTACGTGCCGACGACCTCGCCGCCGACGCACATCGCGGCCGCGTTGTAGAGGTCGCGATCCCGGTCGACGAACCCGACCACCGCGGCGCACTCACGCGTGTGGGCGGCGAACGCAGCGAGCGCCTCGAGGTTGTCGTCGACGAAGCCCGGCTTGAGCACGAGGTCCTCGGGCGGGTAGCCCGTGATCGACAGCTCAGGGAACGCGATCAGGTCGCACCCCGCCGCGTCGGCCTCGTCGTAGGCGTCCATCAGCAGCTTGAGGTTGCCGTCGAGGTCCCCGACGGTCGGGTTCAGCTGGGCGAGCGCCACCCGCAACACGGTCATGTCAGCAGCGTAACGGAGGTGGTCGGAGCCGGTCCGATGCGCCGTACCATGGGTCGGGTGTTCGGACGACGCCAACGCGAGCGGTCGCCGGTCGGGCAGCGGCTCGACGAGGCACGCGACGTGATCGAGCGTCACGCGCCCGGTTCGCCCGCGCTGCACGTGCTCGACGACGTCGAGCGGTCGCTCGAGGCAGCCGTCGCCGACTGCGTGCGACTCGAGCGCACGATCGAGCAGCTCAACCCCACCGCAGCGACCCACGACCTCAAGGTGGCGCTGCGCCAGCGGGCCGCGGTGACGGCGCCCGACACCCCGCAGATCGTGGCGCTGCGCCGTCGGCACGACACCGTGCACGGGTTGATGAACCGCCTGCACGACCTGCGCTGCCGCATGGAGCAGACCCTGGTCGACGTCGACACCCTGGTCGCCCAGTCGGTCACGGCATCGGTGGCGCCGGTCGCCGACGACCCGATGCTGCGCGTCCAGATCCACCAACTCACGACCGACGCGACGGCGCTCGCTGCCGCCCACGACGAGCTCTCGAGCCTCTGACCGCCATGACCGGACCGATCGGACCGATGACGTGAACTGCCCCCTCTGCACCGACCAGATGCTGATGCCGCGCTACCGGGCCGGCATCGAGATCGACGTGTGCCCCAACTGCCACGGCATGTGGCTCGATCGGGGCGAGCTCGAGAAGCTCGTCGAGCCCGAGGTGTCGAGCAACTACGCCCGGTCGATGTCGGGTGCCGAGCAGTGGCCGGCGGTGCGCCCGCCCGAGGTCGAGCCGTTCTCGCCGAAGTACACCCGCGACGGCCGCAAGGCCGAGAAGACGAAGAAGAAGCGCAAGAAGTCGCTCGCCGAACGGCTCGGCGACGTCCTCGACGAAGTCATCGACTGACCGGCACGCGCCGACCGCCGTCGGCTACTCGGAGAAGTAGCCGACGACGTCGACGACCAGGTCGGTGTCGACGAACGACGTGTAGCGCTCCGACCCGTCGTCGGCCAGCTTGGTGAACGCGAGCACGGCGCGCGTCTGGTCGGGCCCGGTGTAGTTGAGGTTCGACACGAGGGGCGTCGTCGGCGTCGGATGTGTCGACAGATGCCCGGCCGCACTGGTGCCGGTGACGGTCAGGTTCTGGACGACCGCGGCGTGGTCGCCGGCGGTGAGCACCGTCGACTGGGGCGAGCCGGCCGCCAGCGGTCCGAACCCGGTCGGGATGCGGGTGTCGACCGCCCGGAAGGTGCTGACCGACTGGAAGCGCCCACTCGTGTCGGACGGGGCCGCGTCCGATGTGAAGTAGCCGACGACGTCGACGACCACGTCCTCGACCTGGAACGCCTCGAGCCCGATCGAGTCGCCGCCGTTCAGCGGCACGACCGCCAGGTTGGCGCGGACGTCGAACCGGGTGACGTTGACGTTCGAGGTGCCCGACCACGTCTCGTTGCCCGGGTGGGCGCCGACGAAGCCGCCGATCACGTCGCCCGCCAGCGTGGTGAGCGAGATCGCCACCGAGTCGACCGTGCCGTCGTCGGGCACGCCGACGTTGCCGAGCACGTCGACCGAGTAGCCCGACGCGGTCGCCGACCACGGATTCGTGCTCCCCGAGTCGAGCGGTGTCCCCGCCGGTGAGCGCGTGTCGGCGAGACGCGCCGGGTCGAGGGCGACGAAGCGCCCGTCCGACGTGGCCGATGGCGCCGGGACGAACCACCCCATGACGTCGACGACGACGCGTGTCGTCGTCGTGGCCTCGAGCACGAACTCGCCGTCGACGAGCGGGACGATGGCCGAGTTGGCGACGATCGTGCCCGGGCGATCGGCGTTCACCGACGATGTCGCGGGACGCGGTGTGCGTGGCGCCCAGGAGCGCAGGAACCCGGCGCCAGCGGTCGAGTCCATCGTGAGGTTGACCAGCGCCGCCTCGGCGCCGGCGGGCGGGTCGAGATCGATGAGCCGCGAGGTGCCGTCGCGCACCGGGCCCGGCGTGTCGGTGTAGGCGTCGTTCGTGCTGTCGTACGCCCGGACCGGGTCGATCGGCACGAACTTGAGATCGGGCGCCTCGGCCGGGTCGCCGGCCGGCGGTGTGATCATGCGCACCTCGCTGAACGTCGTGTAGAACAGCGCCGCCTCGCCGCCCGTCGTGTAGCCGAACGTCAGGTCGGTCAGTCCGTTGGCGCCGGTGGCGAACGGTGCGCCGTAGTCGACCACGCCGGACGGGTCCATCTGCCAGATCTGGCCGGTGACGTAGTCGCCGAAGAAGTAGACGCCGTCGTACTCGGCCGGCCACAGCCCGTCCGGCACGAAGGCGCCGCCGGTGATCGACCGGCCGAGCGATCGACCGTAGGACGTGATCGGGTCGGTGAGCCCGGCGGGCGGTCCCGCACACGGCGGGGTGTCGCCCTGCGGGCACGGGCCCTCGCGCGTCGGCCAGCCGTAGTTGCGGTTCGGCGCACCCTCGTCGACCTCCTCGAAGGTGTTCTGGCCGACGTCGTTGATGTAGAAGCGATCGTTGCCGGCATTGGGGTCGAAGGCGAAGCGGTACGGGTTGCGCAGGCCCGTGGCATAGATCTCCTGACACGCCGTCGTCGGCGTCGTGGCGTCGTTGCCCCGGAACGCGCAGCGCGCGGTGCCCGGCCCCGTGAACGGGTTGCCGCCTGCCGGCAGGCCGTCGAGGGTGATGCGCAGGATCTTGCCGTTGAGCAGCGACGTGTCCTGGGCGGCGTCGTTGTCGCCGGCCGACCCCGAGTCGCCGCGTGGGTCGCGGCCTGCGTCGCCGACACCGACGTAGAGCTCGCCGCTGCTGCCGACGTCGAGGTCGCCGCCGTTGTGGTTGCCGCCGGTCGACGCGATGTTGTCGAGCAGGACGACCTCGCTCGCCGGGTCGATGCTGCTGTCCGGGCTCATCGTGAAGCGGCTGACCCGGTTCACGCAGCCCGCAGCGGTGGCGGCGCTGTAGTAGACGTACACGGCTCCGTTGCTCGTGAAGCCGGGGTCGTGGGTGAAGCCGAGCAGGCCCTGTTCGCTCGAGGTGCAGACGTTGAGCGTGAGGGCGGTCGAGAACGTCGCCGATCCGGGTCGGCCCACTCGCACCCGGCCGGCTTTCTCGAGCACCACGATCCGGTCGCCGGGCATCCACTCCACTGCGGTCGGCGAGTCGAACCCGCCGACTGTGACATCGGTGAACCCGGCGGGCACGGTGGCCGCCTCGACGACCTTCGTCGACCCGGTCGCCATCGCCCCCAGCAGCATCGATCCGGCAACGAACAGTCGACCCCA
>JAUHYJ010000220.1 GCA_030425785.1 Acidimicrobiia bacterium
CGCCGGCGCAGAAGTCGGCATGCCCACCGATCCCGGCGATCGTGCGGCCGTCGACCCGTTCGAGGTTGACCGACCCGTCGAGCCCGACTTGCAGCGCCCCGTTGCAGGTGACCAGTCGTGGGATCGCCGACAGTCGCCCGATGTCGTGGGTGACCGTCGCGGACACGAGGTCGAGCATCCCGGCCGCGTGCAGGCCGTCGACGCCGTCGCCACCCCACGTGTACGACGCGGTCACCGGTCCGAGCAGCAGGCCGCGGTCGTGCAAGGCGGCCGCGGTGTCGGTGAGCAGGCCGCTCCACAGGCGCACCGGACGGTCGATCGCCGCCGCGATCGCCTCGGCGACACCGCCCAGCCCGAACTGGACGGTCGGATCGTCCGGGAGCAGCGACAGCACGTTGGCGGCGATCGTCCGATCGACGTCGTCGAGCGAACGGGGTGCCGCCGCGACCGGACCGCCGACGCGCACCAGCTCGCCGACGACGTCGCCGACGACGTCGGGACCGCCCAGGTCGACCCCGTCCTCGTCGACCTCGACGACGACCTTCCCGGCCACCGACGCCAGCACGTCGGCCCACCCGACCGATCGGTGGAACGCATAGCCGTGGCCGCGCCGAACCCCGGCGACGACGCCGATCTCCGGTGGCTGCTCCTGCAGCATCGTCGCCACCGAGCCGAGCCGGGCGGGCAGGGGGACGATGCGCCCGTCGAGCACCGCCCCCGACACCCCGTACCCGGCGAGCACGCTGTGGCCGGTGACGCGTGCGTCGGCGAGCCACTCGTGTCGTTCGGCGGTCCAGCCGAGCAGCAGCCGGAACGGCGTGTCCGCCGCCGAGCCGGCCGCTGCGAGCACCTCGAACGGCGAGCAACGCGGCGCCGACGGTCCGTCGGCGTAGGCGATCGTGACCACGGCCAGACACGGTACGCCCCCGACCCACCACCCCGGAGAACGCGTGAGGTTCCTGCGCAGAGCTCTGCGCAGGAACTTCACGCGTTCGGCGGGGTGGCCGTACGCTGCCGGGCATGGCGAACGACTGGTTCGAATCGGTGGCCGTGGCGCAGCGTCGGGCGAAGCGCCGCCTCCCGACGTCGGTGTACGGAGCCCTGATCGCCGGCACCGAGCGTGGGCACACGATGGCCGACAACGAGGCCGCCTTCGCCGAACTGGGCGTCAAGCCGATCACCGCCGGCCAACCCGCCACCCGTGAGATGGCGACCGAGGTGATGGGCCAGCCGATGTCGATGCCGGTCATGATCAGCCCGACCGGCGTGCAGGCGGTGCACCCCGACGGCGAGGTCGCCGTCGCCAGGGCCGCGGCCGCTCGCGGCGTCGTGATGGGGCTGAGCTCCTTCGCCAGCAAACCGCTCGAAGAGGTCATCGCCGCCCAGCCCCAGACGATGTTCCAGATCTACTGGGCCGGCGATCGCGACTCGATGGTCGCCCGGATGGAGCGCGCGAAGGCCGCCGGCGCGGTCGGTCTGATCGTCACCCTCGACTGGTCGTTCGTGCACAGCCGCGACTGGGGCAGCCCGTCGATCCCGCAGGACACCAAGCTGACCACGCTCGCCAAGCACGGCCCCGAGGCGATCATGCGGCCGGCCTGGTTGCTCGACTGGTTGAAGTCCGGCGGGATCCCGCAGCTCGGGGTGCCGAACTTCGTGTCACCTGGCGAACGCGTGCCCGGCTTCTTCGAGGCCTACGGCACGTGGATGGGCACGCCACCGCCCACGTGGGACGACGTCGCCTGGTTGCGCGAGCAGTGGGGCGGCCCGTTCATGGTCAAGGGCATCGGCCGCGTCGACGAGGCCAGGCGCGCCGTCGACGCCGGCGCCACGGCGATCTCGGTGTCGAACCACGGCGGCAACAACCTCGACAGCGCCCCGGCCGCGGTGCGCGTGCTGCCCGGCATCGCCGCCGCCGTCGGCGATCAGGTCGACGTCGTGATGGACGGCGGTGTCCGCCGCGGCAGCGATGTCGTCAAGGCGGTCGCGCTCGGCGCCAAGGCCGTCATGATCGGCCGCGCCTACCTGTGGGGTCTCGCGGCGAACGGTCAGGCCGGCGTCGAGAACGTGCTCGACGTGCTCCGGATGGGCATCGACTCGAACCTGCTGGGCCTGGGCAAGTCGACGATCGCCGAGTTGTCGCGCGACGACCTGATCGTCCCCGCCGGCTTCGAGCGCTGACGCGCGAGACTGTGGGTCGACGCGCCGCACGAGCGCGCGCCGGACGAGCACAGGAGGCGGTCGCATCATGATCTTCGAGGAATCGGTCGTGCTGGAGATGGACTTCGACGAGGCACTCGAGTCCGTCAAGTCCGAACTGGCCGCATCGGGGTTCGGCACGCTCACGCAGATCGACCTGCAGGCGACGCTGCACGACAAGGTCGGCACCGAGATGGACCGCTACGTCATCGTCGGCGCCTGCAACCCGAAGCTCGCCAGCGCTGCGATCGCCGCCGACCCGTTGATCGGCGTGCTGCTGCCGTGCAACGTCGTGGTCCGTGAGGTCGCGGCCGGCGTCCAGGTCGACGCCATGGACCCAGGTCTGATGGCGTCGATGACCGGCGACGACCGCCTGGCGCCGATCGCCGAGGAGGCGCGCGAGCTGATCTCCGGTGCCTTGCAGCGCATGATGCAGCGCTGAGCCCGCAGACCTGCGGGCGGCGGTTCATCCACCGTTCATCCGCCGTCGGTTGGAAGGTTCGCGTCGCGGTCGCACACTGTCGGCCATGAGTGAGCTGTCGACGCCGACACGCACGATCGAATTCGAAGGCGCCACCAACTTCCGTGACCTCGGCGGGTACGCGTCCCGCCGTGGCGGTGCCGTGCGGTGGGGTCGGGTCTACCGCGCCGCGGCGCTCCACGGGATGACGCCGAACGACCTCGATCGGTTCGCCGAGTTGGGCATCACCACGGTCTACGACCTCCGCAGCGAGATGGAGTTCACCGACGAACCCGACCCGGTTCCGTCGATCAGCGTGCCGATCCTCGGCCGCTATATGGCGAACCACGAGCGGCCCGACTTCGCCTCGTTCGTCGAACACGACCACGGCGTCGCGTTCATGCGCGACATGTGCCTCAACATGCTCCACTGGGGCGCTCCCGAGATCGGCAGCGTGATCGGCTCGATGGCCGAGCCCGAGCGGCTGCCCGTGGTCTTCCACTGCACCGCCGGCAAGGATCGCACGGGCATCGTCGCGGCGATCCTGCTCGAGGTGCTCGGCGTCGACCGTGAGACCGTGCTCGACGACTTCGAGCTCACGAACCGGTTCCGCGGCCCGCAGGAGGAGTCGGCGGCGTTCGCACGCATGCTCGGACACGGGATGCCGCCCGAGGCCGCCGCCGGCGCGCTCGGTGCGCCGCGTCACATGATGGGCGACGTGCTCGAGGCGCTCGACGCGGAGTACGGCGGCGCCGAGGCGTATCTCACCGGGCCGGCGGGCCTCGATCAGGCGACGATCGAGCGCCTGCGCGAGCTGCTGATCGACTGAGCGGTCACGCGGGCACGTGCGGGTAGTGCGTCAGGCACGCGAAGCACCACCGCTCGACCTCGTCGACGACCTGCTCGGAGGCGTCCTGATCCCAGGAACCCGGCACGACGTACTTGCGCCGCACCGCCTGGAGCGAGTCCTCCTCGGCGCCACACGAGTCGCAGGTCTCGGCCATGGCGCGACGATACGCGCCGGCCGACGCCCGGGCCGACCCGGCACGGTCGGGGGTCGTGGTGCGGTGATGTGCGCCGGTCGGCGTCCGCTCCGACCGGGCACGGCCTAGCGTCCGGGTCATGCGTCGTGGCGTGCGTCGATCGTCGATGGCCCTGGTGCTCGTCGCAGCGGCGACGGCCTCGGGCTGCTCGAGCGACGACGTGGCGGCCCCCGTCCCGGCAGCGAGCGACGCGCCGGCCACGGCTCCGACCGGGCCCGCCGATCCGGACGACGTCGTGCCGGAGGGGTACGACCTCGTCCAGGCGACGATCACCGACGCGGACGGCACGGAGTGCGAGGTCTGCCTGTGGCTCGCGGCGACCGACGACCAGCGCCGATCCGGTCTCATGTTCGTCACCGACCTCGGGGCGGGTGACGGGATGGCGTTCCGGTATCCGGCGCCGCGCACCGGCAACTTCTGGATGAAGAACACCGTGCTGCCGCTGTCGATCGCGTTCTTCGCCGCCGACGGCGCCTACCTCGACGCATTCGACATGGAACCGTGCACCGACGACCCGTGTCCGACCTACCCGACACCCCGCGACTTTCTGATCGCGATCGAGACGGTCGAGGGCGACCTGCCCGCCCTCGGCATCGGCCCGGGCAGCACCCTCGAGCTCACCGAGCTGCCGTGCGAGTGATGCGGGGAGAGACGTCCGGTCGGGTCTGCGGTCAGGTCGTGGTGGTCGTGCTGTCGGGCGAGTGAGGCGGGGGACGTCCGGCCGGGTCGTGATCAGGCGGTGGTGGTCGTGCTGCCGTGCGAGTGATGCGGGGAGAGACGTCCGGTCGGGTCTGCGATCAGGTCGTGGTGGTGGCCGACAGCCACGCGTCGTACAGCGCCGCGTAGCGGCCGCCGGCAGCGATCAGGTCGTCGTGGTGGCCGTCCTCGACCAGACGGCCGTGGTCGAGCACCAGCACCCGGTCAGCCCGGGCCGCGGTCGACAGGCGGTGGGCGATCGCGATCGTGGTCCGCCCGGACGCCAGGTGGGCGAGCGCCCGTGAGGTGCGCACCTCGGTGAGCGCGTCGACCGACGATGTCGCCTCGTCGAGGATCAGCACGTCGGGGTCCGCGACCCCGGCGCGCAGCAGGGCGACGAGCTGGCGTTCGCCGGCCGAGAGCGAGTCGCCGCGCTCGCCGACGCGGGTGTCGAGCCCATCGGGCAACGAGTCGATCCAGTCGCGGATGTCGAGCTCGTCGACGAGCCGCTCGATCCGCGCCCGGTCGACGCCCGGCCGGGCGAAGGCGACGTTCGCGGCGATCGTGTCGTCGAACAGGAACGGTTCCTGCGCCACGACGACGAGCCGCGAGCGCAGGTCGCCGTCGTCGACATGGCTGAGCGACACACCGCCCAGGCGGACGTCGCCCGCGATCGGGTCGGCCATGCGAGCGATCAGTCGGCCGAGCGTCGTCTTGCCCGACCCGGTCGAGCCGACCATCGCCACCTGCTGCCCCGCGGGGATGTGGGCCGTGATGTGCTCGAGCACGATGTCGTCGACGCCCGTGCGGACACCGCGCGATCGGTAGGCGAAGGTCACGTCGTCGATGTCGAGGTCGAGGCGTCCCGGCGGCAGCGGACGCGGGTGCTCGGGCGGCGCCGGCTCGACCGGGATGTCGAGCACCCCGAGCACCCGGCGCAGTCCGGCGACCGCGGTCTGGGTCTGGTCGAGCACCTCGGTGAGCTCGGCGATCGGTTCGAGGAACCGGTAGGTGAGGAAGACGAAGCCGACGAGTGCGCCGGCGGTGAGCCCGCCCTCCGGCCCGATCGCCACGCCGACGGCGACGATGGTGGCGATGGTGACCACGGAGAAGACCTCGCCGAGCGGGCAGAGGAAGGCACCGATCACGCCACCGCGGATCTGGGCGTCGGAGCGCGCCTTCACCGCCGCCTGGTTGCGCTCCTCGAACATCGACCCCGCGCCGTAGGCCCGGATGGTCTCGGCGCCGGTGACCAGCTCCGACACCGATGCCAGCATGTCGCCGACCCGCCGACGCGCCCGCTCGTACGCGGCGACGAGATGGCGCTGCACGAACTGGAGGACGACGAACAGCGGGATCGCGACGGCGATCGCGATCAGCGCGAGCAGCCAGTTGTAGGCGAGCATCACGCCGGCGACGATCACCATCAGGGTGCCGTTGAGGAGCCACGCCAGGCCACCCCACCGGAAGAACTCGGCGAGGGTCTCGATGTCGCTCGTCACCCGCGCGACGAGCGCGCCGCGCCGCTCCTCGTTGTGGTCGGCGAGGCTGATCCGGTGCACGTGCCCGATCAGGCGGGCGCGCAGGTCGTTCAGGGCCTGCTCGCTGCGCACGCCGAGCCGGACGATGGCCGTCCGCTGGCACACGGCGGCGACGATCTGCGCGATCAGGCCGATCAACGCGCACCAGGCCACGAACCCGAGGTCGACGCCGTCGGGGGTGTCGATGCCGCGGTCGATCGCCTGCTGGATCACGATCGGCACGATCACACGGCCGCCGGCGCCGGCGGCTGCGAGCAGCCAGGTGAGCCCGAGGCCCTGGCGCAGGACCGGAGCCTCCTCGAGGCCGCGTCCGATGGTGCTGGTGGCGGAGAACCGCCCGATCGGTTCGGTCACGACCCACCTCCGACCCACACCGTCCCGTCCCTCACCGCGTTCATGTCGCGCTGAGCGGTGATATCGCCGATGAGCGCGACATGGACGAGG
>JAUHYJ010000221.1 GCA_030425785.1 Acidimicrobiia bacterium
GTCGGGGTTGGGGTCGATCGTTCGCGATCAGTCGTCGATCGAGCGGATCGCTCGCGCCGGCACCCCGCCGACGATCGTGTTCGGATCGACGTCGCCCGCCACCACGGCGCCGGCCGCGACGATGGCTCCGGGGCCGACCGTCACCCCCGGCAGCACCACGACCCGGGCCCCGAGCCACGCACCGTCGCCGATGACGACGGGCGCGGTCAGCGACGGGCCGGCGCGGCGAGCGGGTGGTCCGATCACATGGGAGCTGGTGAGCAGCATCACGTCCTGCGCGACGGCGACGCCGTCGCCGATCGTCACGTCGGCCGACACGTCGACGTGGGTCCCGCTGTTGATCCAGCAGTTCCGCCCGATCGTGAGCCGACCACCCGGAGGGCCGACGACCGTCATCGCCCC
This sequence comes from Acidimicrobiia bacterium, assembly GCA_030425785.1. Classification (GTDB taxonomy): domain Bacteria; phylum Actinomycetota; class Acidimicrobiia; order Acidimicrobiales; family Ilumatobacteraceae; genus Ilumatobacter. The sequence goes on from JAUHYJ010000221.1 coordinate 403, forward strand.
GCCGATGACCGTGCCGGCGCCGACCTCGATGCCCGCGAGCCGCACGAACCGGGCGCGCACCCGATTCCCGACCATGGGCGGGAGGCAGCGCATCGCTCCCAGCACCAGCGAACGGCGGAGGCGCAACGCACCGAACTCGTCTCGCAGCACGGTGGTCAGCTTCGCCGCGAGCCCGCGGGCGTCGGGAGCATCAGGGCGCACGGAGCGACCCTATCCGAGGCCGGGCGCGCCGAGCCGATACCATCTGCCCTCATGGCGGCCCTGCGACGTGCCGGCCTGGCCACCTTGCTCGTGTGGTCGTGGCCGAGCGCCTATCTGCTCGTGCTGACGGCAACGGGGCTCCCGAGGTCTCGGCGCGGCGCGGCGTTCGACGGCGAGCCTCAGACCGGCTTCTCGCTCCTGGTGCCCGCGCACGACGAGGCGGCCGGGATCGGTCGAACGCTCGCGACGATCGGTCGCCTCGACTATCCGAGCGAGCTCTTCGAGTGCCACGTCGTCGCCGACAACTGCACCGACGAGACGGCCGACGTCGTGCGCGCCTGCGGGTACGAGGCCCACGAGCGCACCGACACCGAGCGTCCCGGCAAGGGGTTCGCCCTGAACTGGCTGATCGCGCGGCTGGCGGACCGGGGCGACCTGCGCGACGTCGTCGTCGTCATCGACGCCGACACCGACGTCGACCCCGGCATGCTCGCCGCGTTCGACGCCGCGTTCCGTCAGGGCGCGACGGCTGCGCAGGGCCGCTACCTCGTCCGCGACCCGCACGCGTCGGCGGCGACGAGCATCCGGCTCGCTGCTCTCGCGTGCCGCCATCACCTCCGATCACTCGGGCGAGTCCGGCTCGGTGGCTCGTGCGGGCTCTTCGGCAACGGCATGGCGTTCCGACGTGCGACCGTGGCGCACCGACCGTGGTCGAATCATCTGGTCGAAGACGCCGAGTTCCAGCTCGAGCTGCTCCTCGACGGGGTGCACGTACGGTACGTGCCGGGGGCGCAGGTCGTCGCCGAGATGCCGGTCGAGCTCGACCAGTCCGCGTCGCAACACGCGCGCTGGGAGCGAGGCCGGTCCGATCTGGTCCGCGGGTTCGTCCCACGGCTCGTTCGGCGCGCGGTCCGCGCCGATCGCCTGGCGTGCGCGGACGCGATCGCCGACCTCGCACTCCCACCGCTGTCGGTGCTGGTGGCGGCGAACACCGCGCTGTTCGCGGCTGCGGCGCCGCTGAGCCTCCGATCACGGGGGGCGGGCGTGGCCGCGATCGTGGCCGCGGCCAACGTCGGCGTCCTCGTGGCACACACGATCGCCGGCCTGTGGTCGGTCGAGGCCGACCGAACGCACTATGCCGCGCTCCGCAGCGCTCCGACGGCCGCGATCTGGAAGAGTCGGCTGTGGTGGAACTCGTTGACCGCCGACCACGTGGCCTGGACCCGCACGACCCGCAACACGGAGGCCGGATGACCGCCCCCCTGCTCGCACGACCACCGGCGCTGCTCTTCGAGGTTCCCCTCGTCGACGTGACGATGGACGAGACGGTCGAACTGGTCCACGGCCTCGTCGCACGCGGCCGCAGCACCGGCGCGACCCACCAGATCGCCACGGTCAACGTCGACTTCCTCGTGAACGCCCTCGACGACGAACGACTCATGCGGATCCTCCGCCGCGCCGATGCCTGCCTCGCCGACGGCACGCCGGTCGTGTGGGCCGCGCGGCTACTCGGCCAACCGATCGCCGAGCGGGTCGCCGGCTCCGACCTCGTGCCACGTCTCGTGGGCGAGGCCGCCAGGACCGGGCTGCGGGTGCACGTCTTCGGGGCCACGCCGGCGGTCGCCGAGCAGGTCCGCGCCCTCGTCGCCGAGCGACACCCCGGCGCACCGTTCACGATCGATCCGGGCCCGATGTTCGACGACCCGGCCGACCTCGACGACTCGGTCATCGACGCGATCCGTGCGGCCGATCCCGACGTGCTCTTGGTCGCACTGGGCAACCCGAAGCAGGAGCTCTTCATCGACTCGCACCGCGACCGGCTCGGGGTGCCCGTCTCGATCGGCGTCGGCGGCTCGTTCGACATGATGGTCGGCAAGCGTCGGCGCGCCCCCGCATGGATGCAGCGCGCCGGACTCGAGTGGGTCTACCGCGCGGCACAGGAGCCGACGCGGCTCGGGCCACGTTACGCCCGCGACATCCGGGCGTTCCTGCCCCTGCTGGTCTCGGAGCGGCGCGCGGCGCGCCGGCGCGTCACCGCACCGCTCGTGCTCGACGTCGCCGAGGATCGGCGGCTCGTGTCGGGGTGGATCGGCGCCGGCGCCGCGGGCGCCGACTGGGCCGACGCGGCGGCCGCGGCGGCCGGCGGCGCGGACCTGCGCCTCGGGCGTCCCGGCTCGACCGGGCCGACCGCCTCCGACGCCGCGGTGGCCGCAGCGATCGGGCTCGCCCGCCTGACCCGATGGTCGGGCGGCGCGGTCGAGATCGACCCCGACGACGAGGTCGTCGACTGGCGGGGGCATCTGCACGACATCGTCGAGTGACCGCACCGGCCGCCCGCGACGGTGCCGGACGAACCGGGGTCCCGAACGACGTTCCGCAGTCGGGTCAACACCCACCGTGAGCCTGCGCCCCGGATCACCCTGCTGTCTTGACGGTAATCGACCCCCATGGCGGCGAGATCGTCGTTAGCATGGCTCCGTGCTCTTGGACGCGCGGGCGACCTCTTCCGGCTCGGGCCGGGCGGCCACGTTGTGGTTCCGGTTGCTCGACAACACCTTCCGCCACGTCGTGTGGTTCCTGCTCCCGATCGTCGCGTTCACGGTGCTCGGGGTCATGCAGGCGGGCAAGCCGCTCGAGCTCTACCGGTCGTCGGCGACGCTGAGCGCCATCTCGAACCCGCTGCTCCCGAGCCAGCAGGCCGCCGGCACCGGCTCGCAGTTCTTCGAATCGCCGGCGTCCACCACGAGCCGGATCATCAACGAGCGGCTGCGGACGGACTCGTTCGTGGTGCGCGTGCTCGACGAGGCCGGCCTCGGTGGTCCGCTCGACGCCGGCGCGCTCCCGCTCGAGACCGTCCGCGAGCACGTCTGGGCACGCGAGAACGGCAACTCGATCCTCCAGGTGTCGGCCGAATGGGACGATCCGACCACGGCCCGACAGCTGGTCCTCGCGACGATCAGCCAGTACGAGGCCTTCTTGAACGAGCGTCTGGCGAGCGATGCACTCGAGTCCGAGAGCTTCTACCGCGAGCGGCTCGACGAGCTCGTGGTCGAACGCGACGCGGCGTTGGACGCGCTCGAGACGTACGTGACGTCACTCGAACCACTCCGCGAGGGCGAGGAACGCAGCATCGCCGAGCAATTCGAGCTGGCCCAGCTGACCGACGAGGTCGACGCGCTCGACGAGCGAGTCGCCGCGGCCGAGGACGAGATCGAGCGGTCACGACTCATCCAGGTCCAGCAGGCCAGCGAGGTCGGACGCAGCTTCACCGTCATCGACCAGCCGACGGAACCGTCGGCACCGCAGTCGGCGCTCGTCCAGCGGGTCGTGACCGTGGTGATGTACGCCATGCTCGGCACGCTGGTCTCGATCGCCGCGATCGGCATCACGACGCTCGTACAGCAGTCGGTGGTCTCCGCCCGCGATCTGATCGAGGTCGACGGCATCGATCTCGTCGCGACGGTCCCGGTACTCCCGGCGACCGTGATGGGCGCAGCTGCGACGAAGCGCCGACGATGGCGAGGACGACGAACATGAGTGCGAGCCGACCCATCCGCGACGAGGACAAGCGGGGTCACGCCGAGTCGATCGAGGTCGCGGACAGCAGCCTCCAGGGCATGCTCCGGTACGAGACGATCCCCGGCGAGATCGCCGAGGCGATCCGGAGCCTCCTCAATCGCCAGGAACTGCGCAGCGGGCCGATCCCGCGCACGATCGTGGTCGCGTCGCCGCACGAGGGCGAAGGGGCGACGACCGTCTCGCAGTCGTTGGCGGCGATCCTGGCCCAGGAGAGCGGCAAGTTCACCTGCTGGGTCGACTGCAGTTGGCTCACGGCCGACGCCGCCGACCCGGACGACGAGCGGCCGAACCTGGCCAGCATGCTCGCGGACAACAACCGGCTCGGCGCAGCGTTCCGCTCCGCCCCCGACCTCCCACAACTCGTCAGCCTGTCACCGGGGGCCGTTCCCGAGGCCGACCGGAACAAGATCGTCCGCTCGCCCGAGTTCGAGGACCTCATCGACCTGCTGTGCGAGGAGTTCGACCACGTGGTGTTCGACGTGCCCCCGCTGCTCTCGAACGCGAGCTCGCTCGCGATCGTGCGCCTCGCGGACTCGTCGCTGCTCGTCACCAAGCAGCGCCACACATCCATCTCGCACGTGCGTCGTGCCCTCGGGGCGATGGAGTCCACGCGGAACCTCGGCGTCATCTTGAACCAGTACCGCACGTACATCCCGTCGGGGATCCGTCGACTGCTCGGCGAGTGAGGTTCGCGGGAGCGACACCGTGCAGGCCTTCGTCGCGTTCCTGCTGATCGCCGTCCTCGTCGGTGGCTCCCGCGCCGGCGCTCGCGTGCGTCGGCGGCCGTCGATGCTCCTGGCGTTCGCCGTCCTCATCGGGATGAGCATGTACAGCCTCCGGGTGGTGTTGTGACGGCGACGCAGCTCGACGCCGGAACCCGTTCCGATTGGTGGCGCTGGTGGATGGCCTATGCGACGGTCGTCGGGTTCGGGCTCGCGGTCGCCTACATCGCCCGGCAGCGGCTCTCGCAGCCGTTCCTCGGTGTCAGCCTCGCGGTCCTCGCCGTCGTGATCGTGGGCTGGCTCGTCCAGCCGCGCGCCACGCTGTACGTCATGCTGGCCCTCACAGCGATGAGCGACCAGGTGACGGTCTTCTGGTTCCCGTTCGTCAAGAACCTGTCGAGCCGCGAGTCGATCTCCTACCTCGCCGACGCAGTGACCGTGAGTCCGCTCGATCTCGTGCTGGCCAGCGGCGCAACGATCTCGCTGCTCCGCCACTACTCGCATCACCGGACCCTGTTGGCGGCGAGCCCCATGACCCGGCCGGTGATGGTCTTCACCCTGTTCGTCGTCTACGGCTTCTATCGCGGCCTGTCGTCCGGCGCCGACCCGCGCATCGTCGTACTGATCGGTCGGCCGATGCTCTACATCGCACTGACGTTCATCATCGTGACGAACGAGTGTCGCGCGCAGCAGCACCGCAATCGGGTACTGATCGCCATCATCGTGGGCGTCGTGGTCCAGTCGATGCTGTCGATCAACTACTACAACGGGCTCGACTCGGCCCGTCGGGCCGGCCTCGCGAGCCTGAACGAGCACGGCTCGTCCCTCGGCCACGGCCTCGTGATCGTGGCGCTCGTGACGGCCGCGGCGTTCGGTTCGCAGCGGTGGTCGCACCGGCTCGGCCTGGTCGCCGCGATGGTGCCGGTCGGGTACGTCGTGATCATCGGGCAACGGCGCGCCGGGATCGCCGCGCTCGCGGTCGCCGGCGCGGCGACCGCGGCGCTGATGTTCTGGCGCGAATCGAAGCGCTTCGCCGCGATCGTGCCGATCGTGAGCGTGTTCCTCGCCGGCTACCTCGCCGCGTTCTGGAACTCGACCTCGTCGGCCGCGTTCCCCGCGCAGGCGATCAAGAACGTCATCGCGCCCGGGCAGGCGAACGCCGCCGACCGGCAGTCCGACCTCTATCGGCAGATGGAGACGTGGGACCTCAACTTCACGATCCGGTCGAACCCGCTGCGCGGGATCGGGATCGGTCAGCCGTTCCTGCGACCGATCCCGCTGCCGAATCTCGACTTCTTCGAGCTGAACGCGTACCAGCCCCACAACCAGGTGCTGTGGGTGTGGATCGCGCTGGGGTTCGGCGTCGCGGGCGCCACCACGGGTCAGGCAGGTTTCGCGATCGCCGCCGCGATCATCCTCGCCGCTCTCGTGCGCCTCGGCGTTCGATCCGAGCGCGTCACCGTCACCGTCTACCGCG
>JAUHYJ010000222.1 GCA_030425785.1 Acidimicrobiia bacterium
GCGACGCAGCGATGCAGCAGAGCCCCGACCCGCTGCCGACGCGCTCACCTGCGATGCAGCAGAGCCCCGACCCGCTGCCGAGTCGTGACACCGCGTCCGCACCCGGCTTCGAGCAACGAACCCCCGAGGTCGATCCGCTCGACGTGCCCCGCCAGGACGAGCCGGTGCGACGGAGCGTCGGGAGCGCCATGTCGGTGTTCGACGACGCGCCGCCGGCACCGACCCTGCCGACGGGGGCGCCGACGATCCCGGCCGCCGCCGTCGAGACGCCGCCTGCGCCGGTGATCCCGCCGGCCGACATGGCGAGCCTGCCGAGCCTGCCGGCCCCGGCGCCTGCGGCGCCGCCCCTCGTCGAGCCCCTCACCACGGCCACCGCCGCCAACGACATCAACGCCGTCCGCTCGGTGCAGATGCGAGCCAAGCGCGACGAGCGCCGCGGCAAGATGTTCAGCCGCACGTTCCTGGCCCTCGTGGTCCTCGCGGGGGCAGTCGGCGGTGCGCTCGTCTTCGGGCGCGATCTGCTCTTCCCGACGCAGTGGGACGCCGGCCTCACGTCCGCGGTCGATGCCGTGCAGGAGCGGCGCGATGCCGAGTTCCCGAGCACGGTCCCGCTCCGGGTGAGCCCGGATGCCGAGTACGCAGGCCTCGCGATCGAGACCTGGTTCGGCACCGAGTGGACGACGCGCTACGCCGACTGGCGGGCGCTCGGCCTGGCGTCCGGTGCCGCCGACTCCGAGGCCGTCGCCTCGGCGATCGTCGCCTGGCGGCCGGCGTTCTACGACCCGTTGACCGACACCGTCTACCGAGCCGAGTCGGCGACCGACGAGGCCGCCGCTCCGGCACTGCGCCTCGCGCTCGAGGAGGTCTTCGAACGCCAGTCCGGCGCCACGCCACCGGAGATCGACGAGCCGCCGGTCGGTGTGCTGTCGGCCGGCTCCGAGGCGGCTCGCAACGCCCGCGCCATCGACCGCGAACTGCTCGTCGGCGCCGCTCCGACGTTCACCCTCGACGGCGCCGGTGCGCCGCTGCCGATGTTGGTCGAGATGGGCGTCGCCGACATGTTCGGCGACGAACTCGTGGCAACGGCCATCGAGGCCGGCCAGCCGGTCGCGTTCGGCGAGCCGTACCCCGACGCAGCGCTCACCGCGACCGCCGCGGACGCCCGTCGGGCGCTGGGCGCGCCGCTTCCGCCCGATGTCGAGCCCGCCGGTGATCCGGTGGCGTGGGGGCCCGAGCAGTGGGCACTCGTGCTCGACAACCGTCTCCCCGACACGACCGTCGACCGGCTGACCTCGCTCATCGCCGCCGACTCGTACCGCCCGGTCGTTCGGGCCGGCACCCGGTGCTTCGTCGCCCAGTTCCAGGCGACCGGTGCGGAGACCGCGACCGAGCTGCTCGGCGGTCTGACCCGTTGGGCGGTGGGTGCGCCCGCCTCGGCCACCGCGTCGGCGACCCAGCTGACTCCGAACACGATCGAGCTGTTCGCCTGTGATCCAGGCGCCGATGTCGACGTGCCGCTCGACCGCGTCGCCGTCGACGGCGCGCTCGCTCGCCTCGGGTCGGCGCCGGCAGGCTGACCGGTCGACTCGACCGGCGCGTCGACGGGCCCGCTCAGTCCCGGAAGTTGGTGAACTGGAGCGAGATGCCGAGGTCGGCGCCCTTCAGGACCTGCATCGTCTGCTGCAGGTGATCGCGCTTCTTGCTCGTGACGCGGACCGTGTCGCCCTGCACCTGGCTCTGCACACCTTTCGGCGCGTCGGCCTTGATCATCTTGTTGATCTCCTTGGCCTTGTCCGACGAGATGCCGACGGCGATCGTGGCGACTTGGCGCACGGTGTTGCCCGTCGCCTCCTGCACGTCGCCGTAGTCGAGCCCCTTCAGCGACACGCCCCGCTTGACGAGCTTCTCCTCCAGCACGACGCGCAGCGCAGCGAGGCGGTCCTCGCTGGCGGTGTGCATCGTGATCGCGAGGTCGTTCAGCTCGATCGACGAGTTGGTGTTCTTGAAGTCGAACCGGTTGGCGACCTCACGCTGGGCCTGATCGACGGCGTTGCGGACCTCTTGGCGGTCGACCTCGGACACGACATCAAAGCTCGGCATGGATTCGAGGCTACCCCTGCGGCAATCGAGGAGCGGCCCGCTAACCTGCCGGGTCGACAACTGGGTCGGTGCCCGAGTGGCCAAAGGGAACGGGCTGTAAACCCGTCGGCATTGCCTTCGATGGTTCGAATCCATCCCGGCCCACCATCTCGATCAACGCCGTTCGGTTCGCCGAGCGGCGTTCGTCGTTCCCGGACGGCTCGTCTGCCGTCGCCGTCAGGCGGTCGAGGCGGTGATGCGGTCGATGAACAGTGGTGTCGCGGTCGACTCGGCGACCGCTCGCTGCGCGGCTTCGTCGGCTCGTTCGTGGTCGCCGACGCAGCGCAGCAGCCGCGAGACCGTCCACGCGACGGGCCCCCACACGGCGCCCCCACCGCCGTAGCAGTTGAGGAGCACCCACTGACCGTCGAAGGGGACGATCTCGTCGAGCAGCACCGCAGCGGCGTCGACCAGGCCGGCGGTCGCCGCCGCGTGGCCGAGTGCGTTCACGGCGAGGAACCGGTTCGTGTCGAACGGGAGGCGGATCGACCCCTCGCCGACGAGAGCGCGGACGCAGCGCTCGGCGAGGTCGTCGTCGCCGCTCTCCGCCGCGCAGAGCGCGAGCACGGCGCGGTACGCCGGGATCTCCGGGTGTTCGTCGATCGCGGTCTGCAGGAGCGGGATCATCTCGTCGCTGCGTCCCTGGAGCAGCCGGATGTCGATGAGGTTCACGCCGAGGCAGGCCTGGGTCTCGGCCACGTCGCTCCGGAGCGAGAAGGCATCGAACGCCACCGCCTCGGCCGCCTCGAGGTCGCCGTCGACGATGCGCTGTACGACCCGCCACGTCGCCACCGCCCAGCTCCAGTAGGGGTCGGGGTACGACGCGAGCCGGAGCTCGGCGCGGTCGAGGCAGCTCCACGCCTCGTCGAAGCGTTCCGCGCGGAGCAGATCCTCGGCACTGAAGCACTCGAGCGAGATCGACGTCTCGGCGTCGAGGTGGCCGGGCGCGACGCTGCGGACGACGTCGATGTTCGCCAGTCGGTCGGCGAGCTCGGCGGCGCCGAGCTGCGAGTAGCGCAGGCCGAGGCGCGCCTGCGCGAGCGCCAGCGGATCGGGCGGGTCGATGCGCTCGGCCCTGGACAACGACGAGCGCAGCAGGCGGGCCCGTTCGGCGTGGTCGTCGGTCAGCAGCATGCCGATCGCCAGCTCGCGCTCGAGCTCACAGGTCAGGGCCATCAACGATCGGTCGAGCAGGGGCGCCGGCGAGCGTTCGAGGGTGCGCTCGACGTGGCCGAGCGCCTCGCGTAGGACTCCCACCTGACGTGCCTCGTCGCCGACGAGCGCCCCACGTCCGGCACGTCCCACCAGGTGCAGCGCCGCGCGTGCGTGCACCGTGGCGTCGTCGATCGCGATCGCGATCGCGATCGCGTCCACGAAACGCGCCGCGGCCTCGCCGAGCCGGGACGCACCCATCAACGCCCGACCGGACCCGATGAGCGCGAGCGCCACCGCCCGCTGGTCGTCCGCGTTCGCAGCCGCGAGCTCGAACCGGTCGAGCGCCGTCGCCCACGCCCCGACGGCGAGCGCCTCGTCGCCGGCGGCGAGCGCGTGCTCGACGACTCGTGCGTCCCCGGCACGATCGAAGTGGTAGGCGATCGTCTCGTGGGCCGGCCGCGGGCGGTCGGCGAGCGTCTCGGCGATCACGCGATGTGCGTCGCGACGAGCCATCGGCCCGACCGACTCCGCCACGATGTCGCGTGTCAGGCTGTGTGCGAATCCGAGGCGTTGGCGATCGTCGACGGTGAGCAGACCGGCGACGACGAACTCGTCGCACTGCGATGCGACCGCGCGGCGCTCGAGTCCGGTGACCGTGGCGACGAGATCGACGTCGACGTCGTCGCCGGCGAGCGCCGCAGCCCGCAGGACCGCGACGGCGTCGTGGGGCAGCTGGCTCATCCGGTGATGCATCCAGTCGCGCACGGCACCCGGGACGTGCGACGCGTCGATCGTGCCGCTCGCGCGCGATGCCCGTGTGACCTCGGTGGCGTAGAGCGGCAGACCACCGGTCTGGCGGTGGACGACCGCCGCCGTCGCGGCATCGGTGCGGGCGCCCGAGATCCGGAGCAGCTCGTCGATCTCGGCCGCGTCGAACAGTTCGGGGGTCAGGATGGTCGTCGGCATCGACCGTGTGATCTGCCCGAACCACCCGCCGATCGCATCGGGGCGTGGTCGGCTCGTCGCGATCACGAGCAGTGATCCGGTTGCGCCGTCGAACGCTTCGTCGAGCAGTGACATGGCGTCGGGTGAGGCCCAGTGCATGTCGTCGAAGAGCCAGATCGTGGGGCGTCGGCCGAGACGATCGACGAGTTCGACGACGGCCCGGCCGAGCTGGGTGCGAACCGTCGCGGACGGTGCCGACGGCTCGGCGCCCGAGCTCAGCAGGGAACGGAGCGGATCGTCAGGTGGCACGATCGTCGGCTCGGCGAGTGCGAGTTGGGCGAGCGACTCGGCGAGCGCGCCGTGGGCGCGACCCGTGTTCTCCCGATGTCGCCCCCACACCACGCGGACGTCGCCGCCGTCGCGTGCGGCCGACTGGACGAACTCGTCGACCAAGCGGGTCTTGCCGATGCCGGCCGCGCCCCCGATCAGTACGGCAGCGGGACGGTGGCGGTCGACCACGTCCGCCCAGACCCGGCGGAGCTCCTCGAGCTCGTGCCGTCGGCCGACGAACGGCTCGTCGTGGTGCGGATGGATCGGCGGGTTGCGTCGACGCTCGGTCGACGACCACGGGTCGCCCCGCAGGATCGACGTCTCGAGGTCGCGAAGCTCGGGACCGGGATCGAGTCCGACCTCGGCGAGGTGTTGCCGTGCCGATCCGAGGGTGAGCAGTGCGTCGCGACGTTGGCCCTGGCGAGCCTGCGCGTCGGCGAGGAGCCGCCAACGTCGCTCGCGGTACGGCTCGTCGGCGACGGCGTCGTGGAGTGCTCGCACGAGCTCGGGGGTGAGTCCGCGCAGCGCCTGCGACTCGAGCAGCGTCTCGTCGTGCTCGGCGGCCATGAGCCCCAGGTGTTCGCGCAGCACGACCACGTCGCCGAGCTCGGCGAGATCGTCGAGCGGGCGTGCCGGCCCGCCGATCGCCAGGTCGAGCCGGACGTGGTCGCCGAGACGGTAGGTGCCCCCGTCGCTCTCGATCAGGCCGGGGGCGGCGCGACGGATGCGCGCCACGTGGTTGTGGAGCGACTTGGTGGCCGATGGCGGGACGTCGGGCCCCCACACGAGGTGGGCGATGTGGTGCGTCGCCGCCGGTCGTGGATGGACGGCAGCGAGCGCGGCCACGACCGATCGCTCCTTGGGGCGCAGTCGCACCGGTTCGCCGTCTCGCAGGACGATGGTCGGACCGCGGACGCCGATCGTCCAGGGTGTCGGCGCGCTCGCCGCGTCGTCGTGCGCCGCGCCGTTATCGCCGCTGTGATCGTCGTCGTGCTCCGCCGTCCCGCCGGACATGATCCGCATCATATGCAAAATTCCCGCAAAGTCGAATTCGGCGGCGAATCGGCCCGAGACCGGGCGGAGGACTGCGGACGACTCAGAGCATCAGCTGCATGATCGCCACGTCGAGCCAACGCCGGAACTTGCGGCCGACCTCGTGCTCGATGCCGACCAGCTCGAACCCGCACGCAGCGTGCAAGGCGCGTGACGCCTCGCTGCTCGCCTCGATCCGGGCGATGATCGAGTGGAAGCCCGATGCCCGGGCCGTGGCGATCAGGTGGCCCATCAGGAGCCGGGCGATGCCGCGTCGGTGGTGGTCGCGGTGGACGTACACCGAGTTCTCGACCGTCGTCCGGTAGGCGGCGCGCTCCTTGTACGGCGACAGCGCGGCGAAGCCGACGACGGCCTTCGTGACGTCGTCGACGGCGACGATCGCGGCGAAGGCGCCCGATCGGTCCGCGAGCCAGGCGCGTTGGTCCTCGACACTGCGCTCCACGAGGTCGAACGTCGCCGTCGTGGTCGTGACCTCGCGGTTGTAGATCTCGGCGATCGCCGCCGCATCGGCGGCGGTCGCCGGTCGGACCGTGATCGAGCTCGCTGCCACGGGCGTCACACTAGCGACGCGGCTCCGAACCCCATCGTGACCAGGTGCTTCGTCGCTCCAGAGACCGCGCGATCCGGCCCGGATCGCGCGGTGGGAACGCGAACGCGGCCGATACACTGTCTCGCCGGTCCGCGGCCCTGCCGCGCACCGGCACATAACGCCCTCTTAGCTCAGTCGGCAGAGCAC
>JAUHYJ010000223.1 GCA_030425785.1 Acidimicrobiia bacterium
GGAGGCGCCAGCGGGCCTGCCGGCCTGGCGTGGAACTCGGTGTCGACCATCTTCGTGCCGGCCGGGTACTCCATCGACCACTGGAACGCGTTCATGCCGGCGTTGGCCCGGATGTAGCGGTTCCCCTTCCGCTCCTTCTCGTCGTCGGGAATGCTGCTCGAGAACGTCTCGATCTCGTTGCCGTCCGCGTCGGAGATCGTGAGCGTGGCCTCGCCGGTGGCGTCCTCAGCGAGGTAGTAGGTGATGCGAACGCCGCGCTCGAGGTCGTCGCCGCTGTCGATCATCCGGGCGACCTGGTGGCCGGTGCCGTCGTCGTCCATGTAGTACGTCGCGTTGTGGCCGATCGTCGCGTGGTAGTTCTTGCCGCCCGGCGTACCCCAGAACCCGCCGAACAGATCAGGTGGTTGGCGCACGGTGTCGCGAGGCCGCAACAGGTACCGGTCGGCCCCGTTCAGGTCGTCGTGCAGCTGGTGGAGCTGGGTGAGGTCGTCGAGGATCCAGAACGATCGCCCGTGGGTCGCGATCACGAGGTCGGTGTCCTTCACCACGACGTCGTAGATCGGCGTGACCGGCAGGTTCGACTGGATCGACTGCCAGCTCCCTCCGTCGTCGAACGACGCCCACAGTCCGAGCTCGGTGCCGACGTAGAGCAGGCCCTCACGGTTCGGGTCCGCGCGGATCACGCGGCAGAAGTCGTTCGCCGGGATGCCGTCGTCGATGCGCGACCAGGTCTCGCCGAGGTCGGTCGTGCGGTAGACGTAGGCGGCGTAGTCGCCCATCTTGTGGCGAGCGACGGTCATGTAGACGGTGCCGGCGGTGTGCGGCGACTCCTCGATCATCGTGACCTGGCTGAACTTCGGCAGGTCGGGCGGCGTGACCTCGGTCCAGGATCCACCCTCGTCGTGGGTCACGTGGACGCGCCCGTCGTCGGACCCGGCCATCAAGACGCCCGGCTGGTGTCGGGACACCATGAGCGAGAACACGGTCGCGTACATCTCGGCACCGGCGGTGTCCATCGTCAGCGGCCCCGACACCCCCATCGTGTCCGGGTCGGCGTAGGTGAGGTCGGGGCTGATCGCGTCCCAGCTGTGCCCCTCGTCGGTCGAGCGGAACACCTTGTTCCCGGCCGCGTACAGCACGTTCGGGTCCTGCGGGGAGAAGACGATCGGGTACGTCCACTGGAAGCGGACCTCGGCGGTGTTGCCGTCGTGGTACGCCTCGGGCCACACGCTGACGAGCTGGATCTGGCCGGTGCGGTGGTCGTAGCGCTGCAGCGCGTCACCGCCGCCGGGCGAGCTACCGATCGCGCCGACGTACACGATGTTCGGGTCGCCGGGCTTCGGGGCGACGTAGCCCGATTCGGCGGTGCCCGGTGCGTAGCAGTCGCCCCAGTTGATGGCGCCCTTGTTGGTGCGGCTGGGGACGGCGATCGAGCTGTTGTCCTGCTGGCTGCCGTACACCAGGTACGGGAACTGGTCGTCGACGGCGACGTGGTAGAACTGCGCGGTCAGCTGGTTGTAGATCGACGACCATGACGCACCGGCGTTGAGCGAGACCCAGGCGCCACCGTCGTCGCAACCGATCATGCGGTCCGGGTCGTTCGGGTCGATCCACAGCGCGTGATTGTCGCCGTGCGGGGTGTGGAACTCGGTGAAGTTCTCGCCACCGTCGATCGAGACCCACGCCTTCATGTTCATCACGTACACGGTGTCGGCGTCGGTCGGGTGGGCGATGACGTGCATGTAGTACCAGGGCCGCCACTGCAGCTCGGGCTTGGCCGACACCTGTTTCCAGGTCTCGCCGTGGTCGTCGCTGCGGTAGAGGCCCCGCTTGCGACCCTCGGCCTCGACGATCGCGAACACCCGCCCCGACCGGGCAGGTGACACCGACACGCCGATCTTGCCGAGCGTGCCCTCGGGCATGCCGGGCCTGGTGCTGATGTTCTCCCAGGTGTCGCCGCCGTCCTTCGAACGCCAGATGCCCGAGTCGGGCCCGCCCGAGTCGATCGACCAGAAGGTGCGGCGAGCCTGCCAGATCGTCGCGAACACGATCCGCGGGTTGTTCGGGTCGATCGAGACGTCGACGGCGCCCGCTGCGTCGCTGACGTGCAGGACACGCTCCCAGTTCGCGCCGCCGTCGCGCGAGCGATACAGACCGCGCTCGGCGTTGTCCTTCGAGGCGTGCCCGAGCGCGGCGACGTACACCGTGTCGGGGTCGTCCGGGTGGACGCGGATCTCGCCGATGTGGCGCGAATCGCGCAGGCCGATGTGCTGCCACGTCACACCGGCGTCGGTCGACTTGTACATGCCGTCGCCGTGGCTGACGTCGATCCGGATCGTCGTCTCGCCGGTGCCGGCGTAGATCACGTTGCCGTCGGACGGGGCGACCGCCAGCGCCCCGATCGACGACGTCGTCAGGAACCCGTCCGTGATGCACTCCCAGTACTGCCCGGCATCGTCCGACTTCCAGACGCCACCGGCGACCGCACCGAAGTAGAAGACGTTGCGACGGACCGGATCGGCGGCGACGGCGACGACGCGACCACCGCGCGACGGGCCGATGCAGCGGTAGCGGACCTCGGACAACAGGGCAGGATCGATCGCCATCCGGAGATCCTGCCACCCGCAGACCCCCTCGAGGAACGTCGGACGCGAGCTGCGTGGCGGCCGACGCCTACGGACTATCGTCCGGCCGTGGCTCTCGCCGATCGTGACGCTCTGCTCGACGCGGCGCGCACCGCTCGCGGGCACGCCTACGCGCCGTACTCGGGCTTCACGATGGGCGCCGCCGTGCGGACCGAACGCGGCGACATCGTGCCGGGGACGCTCGTCGAGAACGTCTCACTCGGGCTGGCCATGTGCGCCGAGCGGGTCGCCCTCTTCGCCACTGCCACCGCCGACGATCGACCGACGGCGATCGCGCTCGTGTCGCGCCGCACGAACGGCGAGCTGACGTTCCCGTGCGGTGCGTGCCTCCAAGTCGCGCTCGAGCTCGGCGGACCGGACGTGGCCGTGGTCGTGGCCGACCCCGACGGCGCCATCGCCGAGTCGACGGTCGGCGAGCTGCTCCCCCGCGGTCCCCACCGCCCGTAGCCGGGTCAGTTCGTGTGGTCGGTGGGGGCGCTGGCGAGCAGGCGGAGGGCGTGGGGCAGCACGTCGATCACCGCGTCGATCTGCTCGATCGTGCCCTTCGGGCTCCCCGGCGTGTTGCAGATGATCGCCTGACCACGAATGCCTGCCACGCCGCGCGAGAGCCGCCCGAACGGGCTGATCAGTCGCATCGCCTCGGCCACACCCGGTGCCTCGCGCTCGAGCACCGCCCGCGTCCCCTCGGGCGTCTGGTCACGGGGAGCGAACCCCGTCCCGCCGGTGGTGACCACCAGCCCGGCGAACCCGTCGGTCATCTCGCGCAGCTTCGCGGCGACCACGTCGGCGCCGTCCTGGGTGACCTGGTGATCGACGACGTCGAATCCGTTGGCCGCCAGGTGCTCGGCCAGCCCGCGGCCACCGGTGTCGTCGCGAGCGCCGTGGAACACCCCGTCGCTGACGGTGAGCACCTTGGCGAGCAGTGGCGACTCGTCGGCGTGACCGTGGCTCATGTGGGCCGACGGTACCGGACGAGCACCATGCCGTCGGTGTCGGCATCCTGGGGCAGCACCCGCCAGCCGTGCCCGTACCGACGCCACGTTCCGACCGGCGGCGGACGATCGTCGACCTCGAAGCCGGGCGGCACCGGATGGTCGATCGACTCGGCCGCGGTCAGGGTGCACACGCTGTAGACCAGCCGGCCACCGGGACGCACCAGCGGCGCGATGCCGGCCGTGATGCGGCGTTGGAGACCGATCAGGTCGTCGACGTCGGTCGGCTCGACCCGCCAGCGCGCATCGGGACGGCGCCGTAGTGCGCCGAGGCCGCTGCACGGCGCATCGACCAGCACCGCGTCGAACGACGCGTTCGCGAACGGCGGTCGAGCGCCGTCGGCGACCACGGGCACGACGGCGGCGTCGAGTCGCTCGGCGTTCCGAGCGACCAGTTCGGCCCGATGACGTCGCACGTCGGCGCCGATGACGTGCGCCCCCGAGGCGGCCATGGCGGTCGACTTGCCGCCAGGGGCGGCACACGCATCGAGCACCCGCTCGCCGGGCTCGACCTCGACCGCCGCGGCGACCCATTGCGACGACTCGTCCTGGACGTACCCGTCGGCGCGCACGGTCACCGGCGGTGGTTCGTTCATCCGCTCGAGCGCGGCGACGGCGTCGTCGTGCCCCAGTTCGGCCACGAGCGCATCGGCGATCCAGTCGGGGTAGCTCAGCTTCGCCCAGGGCGACGGGAACGGCACGGTGTCGATCCCGTCGGCCACGCGTTCGGACACGCGCCGGAGCACGGCGTTCACGAAGCCGCGCGTCCGCCGCGGCGCCAGCCCGACCGTCTCCGACACCGCAGCGTGCGGCGCCACACGACCGAACGCGAGCTGATAGGCACCGAGCCGCAGGAGCGTCCGCGTGGCCGGATCGGGCGGCGACATCACGAACGGGTCGATCAGGACGTCGCACGCCCGGCGCATTCGCGTCGTGCCGTAGACGAGATCGGTCGCGAACCGCCGATCGCCCTCGCGCAGATCGGAGCGATCGAGCATCGCGCCGAGCACGAGGTTGGCGTAGGCGCCGTCGTCCTCGATTCGTCGCAGCGCGTCGTACGCCAGCCGACGGGCACTCACTCGAACCACTCGCCGTCGCCGGGCCGGGCACCGTTGCGCCACGCGTCGTACGCCATGCGCGGCTTGCCCTCGGGCTGCACGACGACCGGGACGATGCGGCCGTCGACGACCTCGCCCTCGTGGATCTTCACCCGGGCGCCTCGGAACGTCGTCCACGCGCCGCCCAGCCGGATGAGGCGGTCGATCTGCTCGGCGGGCGCCGACCAGTCGATACGGAGCTCTCCCGGATCGATCTTGGCGGCGTAGACCGGCTCGCCGACCTGTGGTTCGGGGGCGCCGAGGGGCTCGGCCAACGTGTCGACCAGCAGCCGGGTCCCGACCTCGACCAGCTCGGTGCGCAACTCGTCCGCCGTCGTCATCGGGCCGATCGGCACCTCGACGCAGGCGTACACGCCGCCGGTGTCGAGCCCCTCCTCGAGCGCCATCACACACACCCCGGTCACCTCGTCGCCGGCGAGCAGCGCCCGCTCGACCGGCGCCGCACCACGCCACCGCGGCAGCAGCGAGAAGTGCAGATTGACGAAGTCGAGTTCGGCCAGGACGTGCGGCTTGATCAACCGTCCGAAGGCGACCACGACACCGAGGTCGGCGCCCGCGCCGATGACGTCGTCGACGTCGTGACCGACGGGGATGCCGAGCCGCTCGGCGGCCGCCTTGACCGGCGTCGGCGACATCAAACCGCCGCGGCCTCGGCGGCGATCGGGGTTCGTGACGACGAGTGCCACCTCGTGCCCAGCGGCGACGAGCGCCTCGAGCGGCGGCACCGCCATCCGTGGCGAACCGAGGTAGACGAGCCTCACTTGAGGCGCAGTCGCCGGAACCGGCTGTCGGCCGGCTGGAGCGACTGTTCGGCCTCGGCGCGCTGGATGCGCCGGAACTCGGTCATCGCTTCCTTGCGCTGTTCGGGCGTCATACGGTCGAACATGAGCACGCCGTGCAGGTGGTCGAGCTCGTGCTGGTACATGCGTGCCTCGAGCTCGTCGGCCTCGCGCTCGACGATCTCGCCGTTGATGTCGACGCCACGCATCAGCACGGTCTTCGGCCGGACCATCTCGACGTACAGGCCGGGGATCGACAGGCATCCCTCGTCGTACACCCACTCGCCGTCGGACTCGACGATCTCGGGGTTGAAGATCACCTGCTGATCGCCTTCGCCGAGATCCCAGACGAAGATCTGCTTCTGGACGCCGATCTGGGGTGCGGCGAGCGCGATGCCGTTGCCGCTGTCGTACAGCGTCGTGAACATGTCGTCCACCAGCCGCACCAGTTTGCCGTCGACGTCGGTGATGGGCGCGGCCTTCGACTTGAGCACCGGGTCGCCGAAGGTGCGGATCGAGTAGGCCATGGATGGCATGCTACCGACGGTGTCGCACTACTGGTCGGAGAACCCCGAGGTCGCCTCGTCGACGGAGACCGTCGACGTCGCCCTGCCCGACGTCGCGTTCAGCATGCTGACCGACCGCGGCGTCTTCAGCCACGGCCGCCTCGACACCGGAACGTCACTGTTGCTTCGCGAGGCTCCCGCACCCTCGCCCCACGGGCATCTGCTCGACCTCGGGTGCGGCGCCGGACCTATCGCGCTCACGCTCGCCAAGCGGTCGCCGAGCGCGACGGTGTGGGCGGTCGACACGAACGAACGTG
>JAUHYJ010000224.1 GCA_030425785.1 Acidimicrobiia bacterium
ACTCGGCGAAGTAGTCCGAGCCGCGTGCGATGAAGTTCCAGTTCGCGACGTAGAGCACCGATGCGCGGGCGTCGCGGAGCACCGTCTCGCGTTCGAACGGCGTCGCGACGAGGACGTACATCGCACAGGTGGCGAGGATCGCCAGCCATGCGGCGGGCAGCAAGCGGCGCGCTCGCCGAGCGTAGAAGCCGAGGAGGTCGATGCCTCCGTCTCGGTCGTGTTCGGCGACGAGCAGGCGGGTGATGAGGAAGCCGGAGAGCACGAAGAACACGTCGACGCCCACGAAGCCGCCCTCGAATCGCCCCACACCGGCGTGGAACGCGACCACGAGGTACACAGCGACCGCCCGCAGACCGTCGAACGCATCCCAACGCGGTGCAGGTGCGGGTTCGCTCACCCTGCGGATGCTAGGGGCCGATCGTGCGCCGGGTCCCGCGAGTGCTGTCCTCGTCGTCGAGCGGCTGTACGTTTCGCACGATGACCATCGAGTCGACCCCGATTGACGTGGGTCGCGATCCCGCCCGCGATCCGGCGTTGCATCGCACGGTCGATGACACGATCGGCGACACGGCTCGGCTGTCGCGAGCCGAACGCGTGGCGATCGGCGCCGCACACCGGCGCGAGCTGCCGCTCGACGCCCACGCCGAGGTCCCCGCCCTCGACCGACGTCGCGATCCGGTCGGCGTCCTCACCGAGCAGGACACCGACCGGCGCGCCGATCTCGTGCCGATCCGTCACGGCCGCATGAGCGCGTCGGCGTTCACGTTCTACCGCGGCGCCGCCGCGGTGATGGCCTCCGACCTGTCGCTGGTGCCGACGACCGAGCTCGGGGTCCAGCTGTGTGGCGACGCGCACCTCGCCAACTTCGGCGTGTTCAACGGCCCCGACCGGCGTCTGGTGTTCGACCTCAACGACTTCGACGAGACGCACCCGGGCCCGTTCGAGTGGGATGTGAAGCGGTTGGCGGCGAGTCTGGTGGTCGCCGCTCGCGACAACGACCTCTCGGACAAGAAGGCGGCGGCCGCCGCCCGCGCCGCCGTGCAGGGGTATCGGCGCACGATGTATGAGATTGCGACGCTCGATCCGCTCGCGCTCCACTACTACCGGATCGAGGTCGACCGGGCCCTCGAGGAGTTGGGCGACGACGCGCGCGAACAGAACCGATCCGCGCTGGCCAAGGCTCGGAGGAAGAACAGCCTCAGGGCGTTCGACAAGCTCACACACCTCGTCGACGGCCGGCGACGGATCATCGACGACCCGCCGCTCGTCACCCGTCTCGACGTGCTCGACGGCGACACTCGCGCCGACGTGGACACCTTCTTCGCCGAGTATCTCGCCTCGCTCCCGCTGGCCCGACGACGAGTGCTCGAGCGGTACCGACTCGTCGACGTCGCCCACAAGGTGGTCGGTGTCGGGAGCGTCGGCACCCGCTGCCTCATCGTCCTGCTCGAATCGGGAGACGGCGAGCCGCTCTTCCTCCAGTTCAAGCAGGCGACGCGCTCGGTGCTCGAGCCGTATCTCGGCACGAGCGAGTTCGGCCAGTCGGGCCAGCGCGTCGTCGAGGGTCAGCGGCTGATGCAGGCGGCGAGCGACGTGTTCCTCGGCTGGGCGCGGTTCGACTCGCAGGTCGAGGACATGACCGTCGACTTCTACTTCCGCCAGTTGTGGGACGGCAAGGGTTCGGCGGCGATCGAGACGATGCGCGGCAAGCACCTGGGTCGCTACGGCCGGTTCTGCGGGGGCGCGCTCGCACTCGCTCACGGCCGGACGGGCGATGCCGCGATGATCGGCGGCTACGTCGGCGACGGCGAGTCGTTCGACCACGCCGTGGCCGAGTTCGCGATCGCCTATGCGGACATCACCGAGCGCGACCATGCCGCGCACGTCGCCGCGATCGATCGTGGCGACGTGACCGCGGTCCGCGACCTCTGACCGGCCGCGGCCGACCGGGTCAGGAACGCACCGACACGAATGTCGGCGACGTGACGCCGCCGATCAGTGCCGAGACCAGGACGCCCAGCGGCAGCGTCGCCATGTACGACAGTTCGAGCCCGAGGTTGCCGAGGAACAGCATCAGCAACCACGTGGCGGGGAAGGTGGTGATGAAGAAGATGGCGGCAGCGCCGATCAGTGCACGGATCATGGACCGACCGTACCGAACGACCCCGCTCGGCCGAGCGATGTCTACCGGAGCAGGAAGTGCGCCGTGATGGCGTCCTCGGCACCGAGCAGATCGATCGAGACGATGACGCAGCCGGTTTGTCGCTTGTCGGTCTTCCAGTTGTACTGCCAATCGCCGTCACCGAGGTACTCGAGCCCCGACTTCGTGCTGACGGCGGTGATCGTGTCGTTCGATGCCGTGCCGTCGCACGTGCCGGGCACGAGCCCGATCCCGACGAAGCTCCCCGGGTCGTCGATCGGGTTACCGTCGGCGTCGGTGAGCCGCCACTTGAGCGGGATGGCACGGCCGGCCTTCACGCGATTGGTGACGCCGTCGTCCACCGGGCTGAAGAACCCGTCGACCTCGTAGGTCACGTCGAACGGGCAGGTCGCCGTCGTGGAGTTGCCAGCGACATCGACGGCGCTGAACTCGACGCCGAAGTTGCCGGCGGCGGCGGTTGACACGGGGCTCGACTGGGTCGGGACCGTGACCCCGCTCGTCGCGTCGGTGATGGTCGCCGTGACCACCGCCGTGTCCGCGTTCAGGATGAACGTCGGTGTGACGCCACACTCGATGACCGGCGGGGTCGTGTCGATGCGGAGCGTCAGGAGCTGATCGGGCACCGTCGTGCCGGCCGGCGTCGATCCGCCATAGGTCACGACGGTCTGATCGTCGTCGGGGAGCGGGCCGACCACGACGGGACTCGTGGTGCTCGTCCGGGTGACGCCGTCGACGTCGACGGTGATCGACGCGAACCCGTCGCCGCTGACCGTGACGGTCGGCTCGTCGGTGTACCACCCCGACCCGGCGGGGTCGGGTGAGACCGTGACGTCGAGCACCGGCAGCACCGGCGCCGAGATGACGAATCGGACCTCGGCGCTCGCGCCGGTCGGCCCCGTCGCGGACACCGTGTGGATGCCCACGCCGCTCACCTCGACGGTCGAGCCGAAGACCGGCTCACCGCCGTCGACGCGCACGGCGACCGGCGACCCGCCGGTGCCCGGCGTGATCGTCGCCGTGACGGTGCCGCTGTAGGCGCCGTCCGGGTTGGGTTCCGGCAGGGTGATCGTCGGCGCCGTCGGCGGTGGTGGGGGCGGCACGAAGACCTCGCCCTGGTAGAAGAGCCCCTTGCTCGTGCTGACCGCCACGAGGCCGCCGGTGTCGACGACCTGCACGAAGTAGTCGACCCGCTCGACGCCGGCGGGTGCCGGCGTCCCACCGACGTAGGTGTCGGTCGTCCCCGCGACCGGTGCGAGCGGCACTCGGGTCCAGTCACCGGGCGCGTCGGCGTCGGTGAACAGGACGAGCACCTGGGCGATGCCGGCGTCGTCGGTGGCGACCACCTCGAACACGGCACTCCCCCCGACGACGCTCGCGCTCGTCGAGTGGATGTCGGCGGGTTCGGTGTCGGTGTTGCCCTCGGGTGCGTAGAAGACCCGGGTGCTCACGGAGTCGAACAGGCGCTGGTTGCCCGAGCCATCGGCGGTGTCGGGGTCGTCGGTGAACTGGCCGGTCACGATGACGAGTTGGTCGCGTTCGCCGTTCGGGTCGGTGTACCTGCTGATCGTCTGGGGCACGGTCGGGAAGATCGCGCCGTCGACGTTCGCCTCCGGGACCGGTGTCGTCGTGTCGTCGGTCGGCGTGACGTACACCGGGTCGATGGTCACGTCGCTGGTGGTGAGGTCGGTGATGATGGCGCCGCGGGCCTCGGTGTCCGGCTGGGTCACGTCGAGCACGATCTTGGGCTGGACCGGCTGGAGCGGGCTGGCGGCGTACCCGTCGGGCGTCTCGAAGTAGACGCCCTTGTCGGTCGTCGTCGCCGTCGCCTCGGGGGTGAGGGTGGTGTCGAAGACCTCGAGGCCGGTGGCCGGGTCGACGACCGCCGGCGGGTTCACGATCGGCTGTTCGGGCTCGCCGACACCGATGCGGTGCATCGGGAGGCCGTAGAAGACGACCTGGTTGACGACCTTCTCGTCGAACGGGCTGACGATCAGCAGGTCGGCCATGTAGCGCTGCTTCGCGAACGCCATGGCGGCACCGACCGTGAGGCTGCCGTCGAGCCGCGACGCGAACTGTCGCATCAGCTCCTCGGTCGCGCCGACCACGGTGTCGTCGCCGTAGCCGTAGCCGGTGTTGCCGGCGAACACGGCGCCCTCGGCCGACAGCGTCTGTGCCCAGTCCTGCTGAACCGAGCCGCCGACCGAGACGTCGTCGACCGAGAGGCCCGAGTGGCACCCCATGCTGAAGATGACCGAGCCGAGCAGCGGATCGCCGAGGGCGTCGGCGACGTCGTCGAGCACGAACGGGTCGGTGAGGACGCCGGCCGTGTCCTGATCGGCCGGCAGGGCGCGGTAATGGTCGAAGTGGGCGTTGACCGACGCCAGGTCGGGCGCGCCGTCGACGAGGGCAGCCCGCAGGTCGGTACGCGTCCAGTCGTCACTGATCAGCTCGGTGAGCCCGGTGGCGGGGACGAGCCCGCGCGGCTCGACGAGCTCGTCGCTCACGGCCTCGGCACCGTCGCTGAGGAAGTCGTATCCGGTGCTGAGGGCCGTGCTGACGTCGAGGCGACCGTCGAACTCGACGAAGTTGTCGAGTGCGGTCGCGATGTCGGTCGGCGACTCGACGAGACGCCCGACCGACAGCTCGGGTACGAAGAGCTCACGTGGCCCGACCGCGATCGGCGTGGCCGTGGCGTACGGGTTGTCGGACAGGACATAGCCGAGCGACAGTGCCGCGCTCAACGGCGAGGTGCCGTCGAACTCGATCGCGTACTCGCTCTCGTTGTGGGCCGGCACGGCGTCGACGACGCGGGCGAACGGGATCTGGTCGTCGGCACCGATGAGCACGATGTTGTCGACGTTCGGCAGCCCGGCGAGGATGCCGTCGATCTCGGCGCCGATCGCCGAGACGACCGCGTTGGCCGCGTCGGGGTTGCACGGGTCGGCGTCCCAGGCGGTGTAGGCCGCGATGTCGTCGAGCGGCACGACGGCAGCACGCACACCGCCGAAGCGGGCCGGGTCGGCGTTGACCGTGGTCACGAGGTCCTCGACCGCGGTGGCGGCGATCGCGGCGTCGGGGTAGCCCCGCGCCATCCGTGACAGGTTGGAGAGGATCAGCGTGTTGATCTCCGGATCACTCAGGTCGAGCACGCTGGGGTCGAGCACCGGCGGGGTGGGCGTCGGCCCCGGGGTGTAGGCGCACACCCCGCTGATCGAGCTCTCGAGCAGACCCACCCGCAGGCTGTAGGGGCTCGCGCTCGACACGTCACCGAAGCCGCTGACGCGCAGGTAGTAGGTGCCGGCCGGGAGTGCGTCGGTGTCGATGCGTTCGTCGCCGACACCCCGGCGGGTCGATGACCCGTACAGCCGCAGTGAGGCGTCCGGCGGCGTGGTGTCGATGTCGTCGGCGATCTGCGCCTCGGTGGCGTTGTCGACGCCGATCAGGCTGAGGCCGCCGTCGGGCGACGGCTCGACACTCGACGTCGGGGTGCCACGCAACGGGGTCGTGGCGGGTCCGTAGAGCAGCAGGTCGAAGTCGTCGGGCAGGTTGCCCAGGTACGCCGACAGCCTGGTGCCCTGGGCGATGTCGAGCGAGAACCAGTCGATGTCGCCGGGCTCGCCGATGTGGGTGAGGAACAGCACGATGCCGTAGAGCGCTTCGAACGCCATGACACCGATGGCGACGTCCCATCCCTTGAGCGGCATCTTCTTGCCGAACAGGGCGATGAACCAGGCGGCGATGAGCGGGACGACCGGGATCAGCCAGGCGGCGGCAGCGAGCGGGCCACCGTCTGACGTATGGATGGCGTGACCGCCTTCCTCCGTGGCGAGGATCAGCGATGTGGCGAGTGCGTGGGTCACTGGTGGTTCCTCACAGCTTCATCGCGTCGAGCTCGTCGACGTTGGCGGAGCGGCGGTTGCGGAAGATGAGGAGGACGATGGCGAGACCGATACCGACTTCGGCGGCGCCGACCGCGATGAGGAAGAGCGAGAAGATCTGACCACCGGCGAGCTGGTCCGCCAGGTAGGTGTCGAACGCCACGAGGTTGATGTTGACGGCACCGAGCATCAGCTCGACCCCGAGCAGCACCATGACGGCGTTGCGGCGGGTCAACACGCCGTAGACGCCGAGCGAGAACAACGCCGAAGCCAGGATGAGGAACTGCACGA
>JAUHYJ010000225.1 GCA_030425785.1 Acidimicrobiia bacterium
TCGATGTTGCGCGCTTCGACGCGCTCGGCGTAGCGCACGACGGCGTCGGTGTCGAAGCACATCTGCGTGATCGCCCGGTCGGCTCCGGCGTCGACCTTCGCGGCGAGCAGGTCGAGGTCGTGGTCGAGCGACGGCGACTGTGGGTGGACCTCGGGGTAGGCCGAGACCGTGACGTGACGCACACCGCGCGCTCGGGCGGCCGCCACCAACTCGGCGGTCGAGCGGTAGCCCTCGTCGTGGGGCCGATACGGCGCACCGACGCCCTCGGACGGGTCGCCGCGCAGGGCGACGACGTGGTCGACCCCGAGCGCCCGGAAACGGTCGATGACCCCGTCGACGTCGGCGCGCGTCTGGCCGACGCACGTGAGGTGGGCCGCGACCGTCTGGCCGGTCGCCGCGACGGTCTCGATCGCGTCGAACGTGCGGTCCCGGTCGCCGCCCCCGGCGCCGTAGGTGACCGACACGTAGCGGGGCCGGTGCACGCCGAGGGACGTGACCGTCGCGTGCAGCGCCGCTCGGTCGCCCTTCGGCGGGAACACCTCGAAGCTCAGGTGTCGGCTCATGGCGTGACCTCCCGGTCGTCGTGCTGGTCGTCGTGCTGGTCGTCGTGCCGGTCGTCGTGCGGGGCGGGCTCGTGGACGGCGAGGCGCTCGCGACCGAGCCAGAGGGTGACGGTCAGCCGCTCGTCGTCGCCGTCGGCCGGTGCCGCGATCTGGCGCGGTGCGCTCGGCGTCAGACCGCACTGCTGCATCCAGGTCGTGACGGTCTCCGGCCGGAACCCGAGGCGGCGGTGGGCGTGCTCCGCCCGCAGGAACTCGAGGCCGTGCGGGGCGAAGTCGACGATCAGCAGGCGGCCGTTCGGCGCCAGGAAGCGGCTCGCCTCGCGGATCGCGCGGGCCGGGTCGTCGAGGAAGTGCAGGACCTGGTGGATGACGATCACGTCGAACGTCTCGCCCTCGACCGGCAGCCGGTACACGTCACCCTGGCGGAAGTCGACCTGGCGCAGCTCGGCGCGCTCGATGTTGGCACGTGCGACCGCGAGCATCGAGTGGCTGGTGTCGACGCCGATCGCGCGGACCACGTCGTCACGGCCGCCGACGAGGAGCTGGAGCATGCGTCCGGTCCCGGTGCCGAGGTCGAGCACCGAGCGGTAGGGGCGGCTGCCGATCGTCTCGAGGATCGCCGCCTCGACGACGTCGTCGGGGGCGTGGAGCGAGCGTTCCTCGTCCCAGTGCTCGGCGATCGCGGCGAAGTACTCCTGCGCGGCGGCCGCGCGCCGGGCCCGCACGACGCCCAGCCGGTCGAGGTCGGCGGCGAGCACGGCGTCGTGCTCGTCGGTGACGGCCAGCAGGCCGTGGACGAGCTCGGCGAGTGGTCCGTCGTGGACCAGATCGAAGAACGAGAAGGTGCCTTCGCGGTGCTTGTCGATCACGCCCGCGTCGGTGAGCAGCTTGAGGTGGCGGGAGATGCGTGGTTGGGACTGTCCGAGGATGTCGGTGAGGTCGCTGACGGTCAGTTCACCGTGGCGCAGGAGCGCCACGATGCGCAGTCGCGTCTCCTCGCCGACGGCGCGGAGCGCCTCGATCGAGCTCGCGAGGGGGAGATGCATTCCATGACCATATAAAGATGTCCTTATGTTGTCAACATGCGGACAGGTCTGCATCGTGAGATCGGGCATGGGGCGCAACCGTCCGGCGTCGATCGTCGCGACGCCATCATCCGTCGTCGGAAGGTGTGCGTCGGAGGGTGTGCTTCGGGTGCGCCGCGCTGTGCTGCCGTGTCAGTGACGGCGCGCGATCACGGGGAATCGGTCGTCGTCGAGCGGGTCGCCCGGTGCGAGGCCCTCGGCCTCGAACGGCGGCGAGACCTGCCAGGGCCGCTCGGCCCACACGGCGTCGTCGCCGACCCATCGCAGGCTCACCGCCCGCCGGCGACGTTCGGTCGACGGGTTGCCCGGAGCATCGTGCACGGTCCGGTAGTGGAACACCACGATGTCGCCGGGCTCGGTCGCGAACGACACGGTGCGATGCCGGTCGGGGTCGCCCTCGATCAGCGCGTCGATGTCGGGCAGGAGCTCGTAGCGGTCGGACTCGGGTGCGTAGGGCACGTGGTCGACGAACCGGCGCGGGATGAACCAGCGGTCCCAGCGGTGCGATCCGGCCAGGAACCGCACCGCCGTGTCGGCCGGCACCGGGTCGAGCCCGATCCACATGCTGACGTTCTGGTCGCCGTCGACCGAGTAGTACGGCTGGTCGTGGTGCCACGGCGTCCGCTCGGCGGCACCCGGCTCCTTGACGAGCACGTGCTCGTGGAAGAACCGGGCCGTCGTCGAGCCCATCAGCCGTGCAGCCACGTCGGCGAGGCCGCTCTCGAACACGACCGACTCGTACTCGGGCACCGACCGCCAGGTCACGTAGTCGCTCCAGAAGCCGACCGATTCGTCCGGGGTCGTGTACCAGTGCGACCACGGGCTCGGCGAGATCCGGTTCCGTTCGACGCCCTGGCACAGTCGCTCGATCCACGTCTCGTCGAGCACGCCGCGCAGCACCGCCGCACCGTCGGCACGGAACCGTTCGACGACGTCGTCGGAGATCTCCATCCCGACACTCTCGCGCGCGAGCAGGCGCGTCACGGAGCGGGTCGGACCCCCTCCGTTACGCTCGGTCGGGTGGGTACCGTCGTCGGGATCGACCTCGCTGCGTCACCGGCGACGACGGGTGTCGTCGTCCTGCGACCGGGCGACGAGCGCTGGGTGGCCGACGTGATCGAGGCGGCCGACGACGATGCGCTCGTCGAGATCGTGCGTGATGCGATCGTCGTCGGCGTGGACGCGCCACTCGGCTGGCCCGACGCCTTCGTCGAGGCCGTGACCGCACACCACGCAGGGCGCGGCTGGACGGCCGGTGCCGACCGCACCCCACTGCGCTACCGGGCGACCGACCTCGCGACCCGCGAGCTCGTCGGCGGGCGCCTCCCGCTGTCGGTGTCGACCGACCTGCTCGGCGTCGTCGGCCTGCGCACCGCGCTCCTGCAGCAGCGGTGGGCCGATGAGGTGTGGGGCGGCCCCGAACCGCGCGACGGCAGCGGTCGACTGGTCGAGACGTATCCGGCGGCGGCGTTCGCCGCGTGGGGCATCGACTGCGTCGGGTACAAGCACCGTTCCCGGGTCGACGCCGCCCGCGAGGTCCGCGCACGGATCGCCGACGAGCTTCGGATCTCCTGCCGGGCGTGGCTCGACGTCGACGCGATCGGCGCGCGTGCCGTCGAGAGCGATCATGTCCTCGACGCACTGGTGTGCGCGCTCGTCGCCGTCGCCGCCCGCAGCGGTGCGACCCACCGACCGCCGGGGGCCCAGGACGCACTCGCCCGGCACGAGGGCTGGATCCACGTCCCCAGGGGGACGCTCACCGATCTCGGGGCGCCGGACGGTCAGCGCCGTTCGATCCCCTCGGGCCCGGTCCAGTCGAGCGCCGGCTGAAAGGGCCGCCGCTCGTCGCAACGCAGGCGCTCGAGCAGTGCTCCCGCCGAGCGCAGCCCGGGCCGCAGGTCGGCCGGCGCGACCGGCTTCGAGTACAGGTACCCCTGGTGCAGCCGGGCACGCTCGGGTGCGAGCAGTTCGTATTCCTCGTCGGTCTCGATGCCCTCGACGACGATCTCGACGTCGAGCGCGTCGATCAGCTGGATGATCGACTGGAGGTAGCGCATCCGGCGCGGCGAGCGCGCAATGTCGCGTACGAACGAGCGGTCGATCTTCACGATGTCGACCTCGAGACGTTCGAGCTGGCCGAGCGACGAGTGGCCGGTGCCGAAGTCGTCGATCGCGATCCGCACGCCGAGCCGTCGCAGCATCGCGAGGTCGGCCAGCAACGTGGCGTCGGCCTCGATCGCCGACGACTCGGTGATCTCGATGATCAGCCGATGCGCCTCGAAGCCGGTCGACTCGAGCGCGTCGACCACGCGATCGATCAGCCGCTCGCCGCTCGGCGGCGTGCTCGCGGTGACGTTGACCGACAACGACAGCGGCATGCCATCGACCGGGTCGGTCATCTGCTTCACGGTCGCACACGCGGCGTGGAGCATCCGTCGATCGAGCCGGTGGATGAGCCCGGCGCGCTCGGCTGCCTCGACGACCTGGTCGGCCGGGACGAGGCCCAGCGACGGAGTACGGAATCGGACGAGTGCCTCCACGGCGTAGGTCGAACCGGTCTCGACGTTCACGATCGGCTGCAGGTGGAAATCCGGGGCCGACGTGCTCAGCCGGGAGCGGAGCTGGCTCTCGATCTCGGCGGCACGAGCCGCCACGTGCACCATCGACGGGTGGAAGCCGATGACCCGCCCGCCGGTCCGCTTGCCGGTGTGCATCGCGATGTCGGCTTCGCGCACCACGTCGTGCGCCTGGACGTCGCAGTGGGGCTGCACGACGGTGAAGCCGATCGACAGCGTCGACAGGTAGGTGCCGCCCGCGAACTCGATCGTGCGCCGACCGGCGACGGCGAGCCGTTCGCCCAGGCGGTGTGCCTCGTCCCAGTCGATCGCCGGCACGAAGAGGACGAACTCGTCGCCGCCGATGCGACCCCAGTGGTCGGGGTGGGGGTGCGAGCGGAGGAGCTTCGTCGCCGTCGCCGCGATGATCTCGTCGCCGGCAACGTGGCCGAGCGCGTGGTTGATGTGACGGAAGCCGTCGAGGTCGAGGAACAGCACGGCGACGGTCTCACCCCGCAGCGCCGCGAGATCGATCGCCTGCTGGAGGCGAGCGAGCACGAGCGGGCGCCCCGACATCGACGTCAGCGGATCGGTGAGTGCGGTCTGGATCCGGCGGTTCTTCGCGCGCTCACCTTCGAGGATGCGGTGCAACTCGTCCTCGCGTCCGACGTCTCGGAAGCTCGCGACGACCCCTCCGACCCCGTCGGTCGTCACGTGGTCGGTGAACGAGACCTCGGCGTGCATGAGCCCGGTCGGCAGCGTCAAGCGCAGCCGCGCCTGTGCCCGCCCGTCGACCCGCGCACGATCGAGGGCCGCGAGCGCGGCCGTCGTGTCGTCGGGATGCACGAGCCGGGCGACGTCCATGGCGCCGTCGACCACCCCGCACATCCGCCGGGCGCGGAGGTTCGCGTAGGTGATCCGCATGTCGGCGGCGATGACGACGATGGCATCGTCGACGCTGTCGAGCAGGTGGGCGACGGCCGGTGGGGTGAGCAGCGGCCGGCCGGTCGACGGCTGGTGCGAGCCGGCGGCGGGTGCGGTCGTGACGCTCGACATCGGTGTGCGCGACATCGGTGTGCGCGACATCGGTGTGCGCGACATCGGTGTGCTGGACGTCGGTGTGCCGGCCACACGTGTGCTGTCGGTGCCTGATCGGATGCTGTGAGTGGCGGCCGGTGCCCAACGCGCCGTTGCTCGTGCTGTCATGAGGTGGTCCGATGTTCGAGGTGTGTGTGGTCGTGTCCGAACTGCTGCCGTTCGAACTGTCAAGAAACTACCAATTCGTCAAGCTTGAGTCAACTCCTTCTGCGTCAAGTTGACCACGCTTTGTGATAACGTCGCAATACGACGGCGAACGCGTGAAGCTGGCGAGCGGGCGAGCACGCCTCGACGAGCCCCGGACGGGCTCAGATCAGGCGGCGGCGACGCGAGTCGATCACGCCGGTGACGAATCCGGCGTCGTGCAAACCGCCACAGAACCGGGCGTGCTCGATCTTCAGGCACCGGTTCTGCACGACGTCGAGTCCGGCGTCGGCGGCGCGGGCAGCCGCGCCGTCGTCGACCAACCCGAGCTGGAACCAGACGGAGTCCGCACCGATCTCGATCGCGTCGTCGACGACGCCGGGCAGCTCGTCGGTGCGGCGGAACACGTCGACCATGTCGGGTGTCGACGGCAGGTCGGCGAGCGTCGGATGGCACGGCTCGCCGAGCACCTCGTCGAGTGTGGGGTTCACGTAGAACAGCTGCCAGTCGGTCGTACCGAGCAGGTAGGTCGCGACGAAGTGGCTCGCACGCGCCGGGTTCGCCGACATGCCGACGATCGCGACCGAGCGCGTCCGCTGCATCAGTTCGAGCCGCTCACCGGCTCGCGTCAGTACGGCCATCAGTCGTCCTCCTGGCTGGCGGCGAGGGCCTGGTCGAGGTCGGCACAGATGTCGTCGAGTTCCTCGATGCCGACGGAGATCCGGACGAGGTCGGGGCCGATGCCGGCGGCGGCGAGCGCCTCGTCGCTCTGCTGCTGGTGGGTGGTCGACGCCGGGTGGATGACGAGGGTGCGCGCGTCGCCGATGTTGGCGAGGTGCGACGCCAGCCGAACCGAA
>JAUHYJ010000226.1 GCA_030425785.1 Acidimicrobiia bacterium
CCAGAAGATCGCACGCCACGAGAAGGCATCGGTGAGGAACGCGCCGAGCGCCGCGCCGACGACGGCGCCGAGTGCACCGGTCGCGCCCGTGATGCCGATGACCGTCGACCGCTGGTTGGGCGGGAACGCCGGCAGCACGACCGCCAGCGCGGTCGGGGCGATGATCGCACCGCCGACGCCCTGCACGAGGCGGGCGGCGATGAGGGCGCCGGCACTCGGAGCGACGGCGCACAGCATCG
Source organism: Acidimicrobiia bacterium (assembly GCA_030425785.1). Taxonomy (GTDB): domain Bacteria; phylum Actinomycetota; class Acidimicrobiia; order Acidimicrobiales; family Ilumatobacteraceae; genus Ilumatobacter. The sequence goes on from JAUHYJ010000226.1 coordinate 240, forward strand.
ACCCCAGCGCGAACGTCGCCACGCCGGGGATGAACAGGCGCTTGCGGCCGAGGCTGTCGGCGTAGCGTCCTGCGACGAGCAGGAGCGCGGCGACGGTGACGTTGTAGCCGGAGATGACCCACCCGAGCGTCGACTCGGCGACCCCGAAGTCGTCGCGGATCGAGGGGAACGCCACGTTGACCGCGGTGACGTCGATGACGACCAGGAAGAACACCAGGGTCGTCACCCCGACGGCGATCCACGGGCTCGGCACCGGAGGCGCGGCGGGATCGGACGTCACGGCCATCGGGGGAGTGTGTCAGGCGGTCACGTCACCGCCGCAGGCGGACGCGCGTGCTCGCGAGCTCGATCGGCTCACCGGTCGAGGCGTCGACGACGACCGGGCGGAGCGCACGTCCGGTGGCGCGGTCGACCAGTTCGACCTGGGCGCCGGGTGCGGCGTCGAACATCCACTCGTCACCGAACTTCCACATCGCGACCAGCACCTCCCAGAGGGCCCGGCCCTTGTCGGTGAGCCGGTACTCGTACCGCGGCGGTGCGTCCTGATACCGCACCCGCTCGACGACGTCCTCGTCGGTGAGGCGGGTGAGCCGTTGCGTCAGGATCGCGCGGCTGATGCCGGTGCGGTCCTGGATGTCGTTGAACCGCGTCGTCCCGAACAGCAGCTCGCGCAGCACGATCGGCGTCCACCAGTCACCGAGCAGGTCGGTCGTCCGCGCCACCGGGCAGTGCGCGTCGTCGAACCGGGTCCGCCGCATCAGCGCCCCCCGGATTCGGTTCTGGTCTGACTTCTGGTCGCCATGCGGACCGGAATCCTGCCCAGAACGGGGGAGGTGCTCATCGAGCCACCGGGTCGAGCCGGGCGGGGACGTGCTTGTGCCACGGCGTCTTGGCGATCGGATCGCACCAGTCGGTCGTGGTCAGCTCGTTCGGGGCGACGCCGGTGACCTCGGGGTCGCCACCTGCCGGCGAGTACGACAGGCCGAGCCCGTTCGGGAGGGCGAGGTGCCCGGCCATCATCGTGTCGGTCACCTCGGCGACGGCGACGGCCGAGCCGCCCGGCGTCGTGATGCGCACCCGGTCGCCGTCGGCGACCCCGATCGAGCTCGCGTCGTCGGGAGACAGTCGCAGCGCACCCTCGGCGTCGCGCTTGCGCCAGCCGGGGTCGCGCATGATCGTGTTGGCGGTGAAGCTGCGGCGCTCGCCGGCGGACAGCACGAAGGGGAACTCGGCCGACGTGTAGACCGGCATCTCGTCGAGCAGCGCCCGGATGTCGTCGAACAGGTCGGGGATCGCGAGCTGCACCTTGCGGTCGGGGGTCTGGAGGAGGTCGAACGCGGCGTCGTGGTCGTGGCGGGTGAACACGACCCCGTCGGGCGACGAGATCAGTGCCTCCCACAGCGCGGTGCCGAGCGCCGTCCCCTCGCCTTCGAAGCCGGCGGCGCGCACGGCGTCGGGCCAGCGCATCGCCGCCTGGTGCGCCGAGAACCACATCGCGGCCGCGCCGGCCATCCCCTGGGGCAGGGTGCGGCCGAGTGTCTCGTAGAGCACGATCGAACCGGCGGTGGCGACCCGCGGATCGGACATCGCCGCCTGCATGAAGGCGTCGGCGAACGCGGCATCACCGTGCTCGGCCGCGGCGCGCAGCGCGTCGAGATCGATGCCGTCGAGGGCACCCAGCTCGCGGGCCAGGCGTGCGTGGATCTCGGGCTCGGGCAGTGCCCCCTCGAGCGGTTCGAGGATCGGCGGACGGATGCACATCCAGTTGTCGGGGAAGCCCATGCCGAAGAACGTCGTCTCGACCTTCTCGTACTGGCTGGCGGCGGGGAGGACGTAGTCGGCCTCGGCCGCCGTCTCGGTCATCGCGATGTCGATGACGACCGAGATGTCGCAGGCCTGCATCGCCCGACGGAACTTGTCGGACTCGGCCAGGCTGTGGGCCGGGTTCGCCGACTCGATGAACAGCGCACGTACGCGGTTCGGGTGATCGGCGAGGATGCCGTCGGCGATCTCGTTGCACGGCGTCAGCCCCGAGATGATGGGGCTGCCGGTGACGGGATCGAGCGGCTCGTTCCCGGTCGCCCCGTACGAGAACAGCGGCACCATCGCGGTGTGCGCGCTGTGGCCCGCTCCGTAGGCGCCGACGAGGTTCCACATGACGCGCTGCAGGTACGACACGAGCGTCGAGTTGGGCGCCATCTCGATGCCGAGGTCTTCGTAGACGGCGACGCTCGACGCGCCCGCCAGACGGCGGGCGACCGAGCGGATCTGCTCCTCGTCGATCCCGCACCGGTCGGCGAGCGTCGCGATCGGGAGGTCGCGGAACAGCTCGGTCGTCTCCGCGACACCGTTCGCGTTGTCGCGCAGCCACCGGTCGGCGGTGAGACCCTCGTCGACCAGCACCCCGACGATCGCGGCGAGCAGGTACGCGTCGCCCCCGGGCGCCACCCGCAGCCAGACGTCGGCGAGCTCGGCGGTCTCGGTGCGGCGCGGATCGATCACGATCATGGCGCGCGAGTCGTCGGCCGCGATCTCCTTCAGGACGCGACGCGCCTCGTCGAACCCGTGACTGTGCCACGGGTTCTTGCCGAGGAACACGGCGACCTCGGCGTCCGCGAAGTGACCGTGGGTGTGGGTGCCGAACATGCGGCCTTCGACCCATGCCTCGCCGGTCTTCTCCTGGGCGAGTGCGTTCGAGCGGCGGGTGATGCCGAGGATCCGGCGGGTGGCGGCCCCGTACGCACCGACGAGGTGGTTCCCCTGGCCGCCGCCGCCGTAGTAGAGCGCGGCGTCGGTGCCGTGCTCGCCGATCACCCGGCGGAAGCCGGCTGCGACCTCGCGGATGGCGGTGTCCCAGTCGATCTCGGTGTAGCTGCCGTCGGACTCACGCCGCAGCGGGCTCGTCAGACGCCCCTGCATGCTCTGGTAGTGGCCGACCCGCAGCGCCTTCTCGCAGGTGTACCCCTTCGAGCCGACGTGGCGCTTGTTGCCGCGCACCCGGGTGATCTCGCGCCCGTCGAGGCGGGCCTCGATGCCGCAGTTGTTGGAGCAGAGGATGCACGCGGTCGTGTGCCAGTCGTGCTCGGTCATGTGGGAGCCCCCGTTCTCGTCGGCCGCTGCAACGGCAGTGAGTTCTGTCGTTGAACTTACCGCGCACGAACGGGCGGCGACGAGCCCGCGGCCGGGCGGACCCCCGGGTCACTCCCGGACGCAGGTGCCGATCGGTCCGTCGGTCGGGGGCTGCCCGTCGGGGCACAGCGAGTTGTCCCAGACGTCGATCACCGACCAGTCGAGACCCTCGTCGAACTGGACGCCGGTGAGATCGGTCGCGTAGAAGCTCGCGCCGTCGAGCACCGAGCCGCGCAGGTCGACGACGCGCAGGAGCGGGGCATCGGCGTCGTACGACCCGGAGATGCGCGTCGAGGTCAGATCGAGGCCCGCCAACACGAGTTCGGGGTCGAGGTACTCGCCGTCGGCGGTGGCGACGAGCTCGAGCGTGGCGCGCTCGAGCACGGCGCCTTCGAACGACGCGGGCGGCGCCGAGAACCCGATCGTGGCGCGCTGGAGGTCCGCCCCGGCCAGGTTCGCGCCCGCCAGGTCCTCGAGCTCGGTACCGCTCAGGATCGCTCCGGCGAAGTCGGTGCCGGTGAAGTCCGACGTGTCCTCGACCTCGGCGCCGGTCAGCGTGGCGCCGCCGAAGTCGGCGCCCGAGTAGTCGGCCGCGCCCAGGTCGGCGAACGGCGCCTGGACGCCGGCGAAGTCGGCACCGGCCAGGTTCGGGTAGCTGGGCACGGCGGCGAACTCGCCGAAGGCGCAGAACGTGCCGGCGGTGGGCGCGCACGACTCGATCGAACCCTCGTCGGTCGGACGGCTCGACGCGACCAGCAGGTCGACCGGCTGACCGGCGAACGTCACGGACTCGAACGGGTTCGGTTGGGCGGTCATGACGGCGAGGAGCCGGTCGCCGAGCGCCACCGTCGATCCATCGCCGGCGCTGAGCGCCGAGTAGCTGATGCGTCCGAGCAGCGGCGTCTGGCCGGTCCGCAGCTCCCAACCGTCGTCGGTCGAGACGATCACGTCGATCGTGGTGACGCCGGTCTCGGGCTGGGTGGCCCGCAGGATCGCCGGGCGACCGTCGAGCTCGACGAGCGTGTCGCGGCCACTGCGGTCGATCCCCTCGGTGAACGATTCCTCCCACGTGCCGTCGATCAACGTCACGATCCGGCGCGGATGGATCGGTGCGGCATCCTCGTCACCGTCACCGTCACCGTCTCCGTCCCCGGTGTCATCTCCGGTGTCGTCCCCGGCGTCGTCCCCGGTGTCATCGTCGGGGAGGTCGGTCAGGTCGAGCAGGGCGATCCGGCCGCCGATCATCGCACCGGCGGCGTCGGCGTACGGCTCCATACCGAAGAAGAACGGGTCGTCGACGGCGCAGTCGACCGGGCGCGGCGGTTCCAGGATCGGATGCCCGTCAGCGGCGACGGGTTCGAGCGCGTCGACCGACGGACCGGTCAACAGCCGCAGGTGGTTCGCCCACGACGTGCCGAGGATCCAGCCGGGGGTGTTGTAGTTGATGTACCCCTGCGAGCACGGATGCTCGTGGGCGAGCACGACCAGCGTGGTGCCGTCCCAGAGCGCCTCGCGTCCGCTCATCGGACCGTCGGCGCCCCGCAGTTCACGGACGACGTTCCAGTTCTCGCCGTCCGGCGACGACCAGATCAGCCCGTACCAGTCCGGACCGCGGTGGGTACCGACGGCGACGAACCCGTCGTCGACGGCGGTGACCTCGCTCACGTGGACCGAGTTCGAGCCGCCGGGAGCCATCGCCGACGGGTCGACCCGCTGCCAGGTCGTGCCGTCGTCGGACAGGTACACGATCGGGCGGATCCGGCGGCAGATGCTGACCTCGCGATATCCGTTCTCGCGGGGCTCGTTCGCGTAGCAGTCGCTCCCGGCGTGGCCCCAGGCCAGCAGACCGCCGTCGGGCCGGCCGATCAGGCCGTCGAGGAGTGCGCTTCCGGAACTCGGTGGCGGCTCGACGACCACCTCGGTCCAGGTCTCGCCGTCGGTCGACCGCCAGAGCACCGGGCCGTTCCAACGACCGCCGACGATCCAGGCCTCGTCGTCGACCGTGACGATCTGCGAGGACGCGACGCCCATCCCGCCCACGCGGCCGACCTGCGTCGCCCGCCAGACCACGCCGGTGGGCAGGATCACCGGCGCCGGCTGCGTGGTCGGGGGTGCGGTGGTCGGGGGTGCGGTGGTCGGGGGTGCGGTGGCTCGGGTCGACGTGTCCGTCGTGTCCGCGGTCGTGTCCGGCATGGTGTCGGGTGTCGCGGTCGACGGGGTCGACGTTCCGACGGTCTCGCCGGTCGGCTGGTCGTCGGTGCTCGGCGCCGACACGTCGTCGCCGCCCGAACAGGCCGCGGCCATCGACAACGAGAACGCAACCAGGAGCGCTGCTCGTCGCGCCGGCAGGCGCGGCCGCCCGAACCCGGCGCCGCCGCCAACCGACCATCTCCCGTCAGACGCATGTCCCACCATGACCGAGACGGTCGCACCCACCGGTAGCAGCACGGCAACAGCCGCCGCCGGCGGCTCGCCCGACGGCGTCAGCGGGTGTCAGCGGGTGTCAGGGCAGGTCGACGGTGATCGCGAGCTGCGAGTGGTCGAAGCGCTGCACGTACACGCGCGGCAGGCCGAAGTTCGCGACGACCTGGATCTCGTGAACGAGGCCGTCGGTCCCCACGAACACCGTCAGGTCGACCGGATTGGTGGTCGAGACGCCACCGACGAGGCGATCGTCCCACTGGATCGTGTCCGGGGGCAGCTGCAGCGCGAACGGTTGGACGACGAGCCCGCTGTCGAGGACGACGGGCGTCGGTGCGGCACCGATCGGCACGGCCGCGGCCAGCTCGTCCGCGCTCACCAGGCCGACGGACCAGCGCGGGTCGATCGGCGCGACACCGCCTCCGAGGGTGACCGATGTCCAGGGATCGTCGGGCCCCCGGCGGAGGA
>JAUHYJ010000227.1 GCA_030425785.1 Acidimicrobiia bacterium
TGGGACACATGGACGACCACCTCCTCGGCGAACGCCGCGGTGTTCATCCCACGCGCCACTGTCGTTCCGCGGGCGTCGGTCAGCGGGGAGCGGTCGTCGAAGTCGGCCGAGCAGGCGACTTCGGCGCCGCGCTGGCAGCGGTGGCACTCGCCGCACGAGCGGATCAAGGTGACGACGGCGGGCTGGCCGACCTCGAATCCGACGCCGTCGCCGACCTCGACGATCGTCCCGGCCGCTTCGTGGCCCCAGACGGCGGGCAGGTCGCCGCCCCATTCGCCGTCGGCGTACGACACGTCGCTGTGGCAGATCGCGACGGCGCCGACCGCGACGCGGACCTCGCCGGGTCCGGGGGCTGCCAGGTCGAGCTCCTCGATGGTGAGCGGTGCGCCGAACTCGCGACACACCGCCGCGCGCACCCTTGAGGTCATCGGGACCAGCGTCCGTCGCACCTGCCGGATCGGATCGGCGCCGTCACAGGCCGGGCTTCCAGATCATGAGTACGAGCCCGATGACCATGCCGAGGTGGGTGATGCCGACACCGGCCGCGAGCTTGCCCTTGGCGGCATCGGACGTGTCGGTCATCGCGGGCCGGATGAGGAACCACGACACGGCCACCAGGACGGCCCAGTCGACCAGTGACAGCGCGAGCCACGTCTGGCTCATCTTGTAGGCATCCTCGGACATGCCGGCCAGGCCCATCCCGAAGACCCACAACAGCACCAGCGCGGGAAGCGTGATCCGCACGTGGGCGGCGGCCGCCGCTCTGGTCTCCCCGGCGCGGCGCAACGACGGGTACAGCATGACCGGGCCGAACGCCATGATCGCCGCCGCGATGTGGAGCAGGGCCATCAGGCGGAACGGGAAGGTGTCGAGGAGTACGGCGAGCACGACGCGCACGCTACCGGCCGGCCACCCTGGCCGTTACATCTGCTCGAGCGCCGCCAGGAGGGCGTTCTCGACCACCTCGGTGAGCGCAGGGTGGATCCAGTACGGGCCCTCGGCGAGCTCGCGCGCCGTCTGGTCGAAGCGCATCGCCTGGATGAGGGGCTGGATTAGCGTGGCCGCCTGCGACCCCATGATGTGGCCGCCGAGGATCAGGCCCGAGTCACGATCGACGAGGACCTTCGCGAACGACGTCTCGTCGGTGAGCGCCCAGCCGTAGGCGGTCCCCGCGTAGTCGCGTCGGCCGACGACGTAGTCGATCCCGCTCGCTCGTGCCTCCTCCTCGGTCATCCCGACGCTCGCCACCTGGGGCATCGAGAAGACCGCCGACGGCACCGCCTTGTGGTCGACGGGGCGCTGGGCGTCGGGGTGGGCGATGTTCCAGAATGCGGTGGCGGCCTCGCGGTTCGCGACATGCTTGAGCTGGTAGGCGTTCGCGATGTCGCCGATCGCCCAGACGCCGTCGGCCGAGGTGCGGAGGTACTCGTCGACGACGATCGTTCCGTGGTGATGACAGTCGACCCCACCCGATTCGGCATCGAGGAGGTCGCTGTTGGGCTCGCGTCCGGTGGCGACGAGCAACTCGTCGACCTCGACCTCCTGGCCCGCGCAGTGGACGACGATCGCGTCGCCGCGGTGCTCGACCTTGGTGGGGAGGTGATCGAGGTCGACGTTCGTTCGCGACCCGAAGACGTCGGTGAACCGCTGGGAGAGCTCGCGGTCGTGCGACCGCAGGAGTCGGCTCGACCGGTTGAACACGCTGACGCGCGCACCGAGCCCGGCGAACACGTGGCCCATCTCCACGGCGATGAAGCCACCACCGATCACGCCGAGGCGTTCGGGGAACTCGTCGAGCCGCATGATCGAATCGCTCGTGTGGAAGCCGGTCTCGACCAAGCCGGTGATCGGTGGCACGACCGGACGGGATCCGGCGGCGATCAGGATCTGTGGCGCGGTGATGCGCTCACCTTCGACGTCGAGGACGCGGTCACCGACGAACCGGGCGGTCCCCTCGATCAGTGTGACGTTCGGGCTCCCGTTCGCCCGGTACTCGCGACCGCCGGCCGCGATCGGGTCGATCCGCCCGAAGACGCGGTCGCGGATCGCCCCCCAGTCGGCACCGTGGAACCGCAGGTCGACGCCTAGTCGGTCCGACGTCTCGGCCCACGTCGTGATGTCGGCGGGGATCACGAACATCTTCGACGGGATGCACCCGACGTTGAGGCAGGTTCCACCGAACGTGCCGCGTTCGACGATGGCGATCTTGTGGTCGGAGAGGTACTCGGGTATCGAGTTTCCCGAGCCACTCCCGACGATGATCAGGTCGTACTCGGACGGGGAGGGTGATTCGGTCACGTCATGAGTGAACCGGAGTCGCGGGCGCGATGTTCCCGCGAGCCGTCGTCGCCGGCCGCGCTCGGACGTCCCGAACCCCGCCGGAATGATGCCGCCGGGGTCGTCTGGCGCCATCGGACGTCGAGCCCGATGGCGCTCGGCTCGGTGGGCAGTAGCCTTGCTCGCCGTGACACGCAGCTATGTCGTGCGGACGTACGGCTGTCAGATGAACGAGCACGACTCCGAGCGGATCGCCGGTCTCCTGGAGGCCGACGGGTTGGTGCGTGCTGAATCGGAGGACGACGCCGACGTCGTCGTGCTCAACACGTGCTGTATCCGCGAGAACGCGGACAACAAGCTGTACGGCAACCTCGGGCACCTCAAGTCCTGGAAGGACGCCAAGAACGGGCGCCAGATCATGGTCGCCGGGTGCCTCGCTCAGAAGGATCGTGAGTTGGTCGCGGACCGGGCCGGTCACGTCGACGTGGTGATCGGGACCCACAACGTCCATCGCGCCGCCGAGCTGCTCGCTGAGGTGAACACCGGGGGTGCGCCGATCACCGAGATCCTCGACGAGGCCGTGATCGACGACCACGCGATGTTCCCGTCGGCGCTCCCGGCGCGTCGTGAGACCAGCTACAACGCGTGGGTCACGATCCAGATCGGCTGTGACAACACCTGCGCGTTCTGCATCGTGCCAGCGGTGAGAGGTGCCGAGATCAGCCGCCCCGTCCCCGACATCGTCGGGGACGTCGAGCGAGACCTGGTAGACCAGGCTGGTGTGTCCGCCCGGCCACACCCGCGGCGGCGGACGGCGGCCGTCCGAGCGGTGACCGACCAAGCAGAGCACGAAGCCGCCGGGCGAGCGCAGCACGACATAGCCCGCGTCATGCACCTCCGCCGCCCCGAGCGAGACCGCCCGGTCGGCGGCCGCGCGCGGGTCGGCGACGTGGACGTCGAGGTGGATCCGGCCGGGGCCGTCGGAGAGCCGCTGCACCGTGAGATAGGCGTCGCCCTCGGGCGGGACCAGCGTCGCGAACTCAGCCTCGGCGCCCCGCGGCTCGGAGACCGCGAAGCCCGTCACGTCGCGCCAGAAGGCGACCCCGGCGTCGAAGCCCTCGGCAGGGAGGTCGACGAACGCCGACAGCCAGAGAGGGCTCCACGGGTGCACCGGGTCAGGCTAGCGGCGCCGCCGCCCCGATGGGCGGCACTGGCTAGGGTGCAGCCATGTCTCGCGAGGTGTTCATCGAGGCGCTCTGCGCGCCCGCGCTGGCCGACATCGTCGATCTCGTCTGCTGGGTGGAGGACGGCCCAGACGGGGAGCGGGTTCCTTACGCCGCCAACAGCGTCGGCCGGGTGCGGTTCCACGTCGACGGGCCGGCCGAGGTTGTCGCCGGCGACAACCCGATCGGCAGCGAGGACCCGCTGGCCTTCCTGCCCTACGAGAAGGAGCTCGCCGACCCCTCACCCGCCCGGTCGACGAGCAACGCCTACCCCCTCGCGGCGCGACGGCTGCTGTCGTTCTTCGCCGACCCCGACCGCAGCCCCGACCTCGCGATCGTGCACACGCCGCGGCACTTCTTCCCCGACGAGGGCGGGCACGTCGGCGAGCACGGCTCGCTCGACGCCATCCAGTCGCGGGCGCCGTTCATCCTCAGCGGCGCGGGAGTGCAGCGGCTCGGCTACGTCGACGACCACGCCCGGCTGGTCGACGTCGGGCCGACGCTCGCCCACCTGGCCGGCGTACCCCTCGAGGAGCTGCGCGACGACCACGGCGCCGAGCTCGACGGGCGCGCCCGCACCGAGTGGTACGACGCCACGGCCGCGCGCTCCCACGTGATCGGGATCCTCTGGGACGGCGGCCACTGCGGCGAGGTGCTCCACCTCGCGGAGACCGGCGAGCTCCCCGGGGTGGCGCGGCTGGTCGAGCGCGGGGTCGCGCTGCGCGGCGGCGCGGTGGCGGAGTTCCCGAGCATCACGCTGACCAACCACACCGCGATCCTCACCGGCGTGGGCCCGGGCCGGCACGGCGTGATGGGCAACGTCTACTACGACCGGGCGACCGGCGAGCGCGTCGTGCCCAACGACGAGAGCACCTGGCACCGCAGCTCCGACTGGCTGCGGCCGGGAGCGCGGACGATCTTCGAGATGGTGAACGACCACCGGGGCGACGGATCGCCGATGCGCACCGCCAGCGTCGACGAGGCGATCGACCGGGGCGCCGACTACTCCACGATGGCGCTGATCCGGGCCTCCGGCGAGAGCGGCGCCGACGCGCTCGACGGCTCGCTCCCCGACCCGCACACCTCGCCGTTCCTGGGAGACCCGGCGTACCTCGAGGACGGCTACTTCCGCTGGGGCGTCCGCGTCGACGACCTCGGCCTGCAGCAGATGAAGGACCTCTGGGCCGACCCGGCCGCCGCGCCGACGCTGACCTGGTGGGCCAACGTGGTCACCGACGGCGGTCACCACGGCGGCGGCCCGCGCTCGGCGATGGCGCGCGACTCGCTGCGGCAGGCCGACGCGCGGCTGTCGGTGTTCCTCGACCACCTCGAGGGCCTGGGCGTGCTCGACGACGTGACGGTCCTGCTGACAGCCGACCACGGCTTCGAGGGGTCCGACCCCGCGTGCACCGGCTCGTGGAAGCCCGCCCTCGACGCCCTCGGCCTCCCCTACCGCGACGAGGGCCCCGGGCTGGTCTACCTGCTCTGACCCGATCGCTCAGACGGGGTGGCAGTCGTCGCCGCAGGCGGTGGGCGAGGCGACCGGGCTGCCGGCAGGCGTCCCGGCAGGGACGACGCTCGCGGGTGGCGGCGGACCGTCGCTGTGCGCCGCCGGGCGGTGCAGCACGGCGCCGCTCGGCACGACGCGTACGTCGTCGCCCGCGACCTCGGCGGTGCCGTCGACGAGCAGCGTGAATCCGTGGTGGGCGGTGGGCGGGAAGGCCAGCGTGACCTGGGGGTTGCCGGCGACGTTGGCCAGGCTCCCCCGGCCGGGCCCGCCGACCACCAGCTGCGCGCCGACGACCGCCGGCTCCACCGTGACCACCTTGACCCGCCCGTCGCCCGAGGCCGTCATCAGATAGCCCGGGCCGAAGCCCTCCAGCACCTCGGCCAGCCGGTCCACGGTCACGGGGATGCTCATGCCGCCACCCTACGTCCGCGCCGATCGGGGGTAGTTGACTGCAGATCTGCTGCTCCCACCGGCGTGTCTCGACAGATTCGCAGTCAACTACCGTCGGCCGGCAGGTCGACCCAGCGCTCGCCCACCAGCTCCGGGGACGCCGCGCCGGCGGTCAGCTCGGCCAGCATCGCCTGCACCGAGGGGAGGTCGGCGGCGGGGGCCGCGAGCAGCAGCGTCGCCCGGTCGGCGTACGCCACGTCGAGGACGGACACCCCACGGCCCCGCAGCGCGCTCTCCACCCGACCGGCGTCGGCGTGCGACAGCGTCACCGCCAGCTCCTGCCGCCGCTCCCGCACGAGTACGCCGGCCTCGGCGGCCGCCGCGCGGACCGCGTCGCCGTAGGCCCGGACCAGCCCCCCGGCGCCCAGCAGCACCCCGCCGAACCATCGCGTCACCACGGCCACGACGTCGGTCAGCCCGGCGCCGACGAGCACCTCGAGCATCGGAGCGCCCGCCGTGCCGGCCGGCTCCCCGTCGTCGCTGGACCGCTGCACCTCGCCCGACGGTCCGACCACGAAAGCCGAGCAGTGGTGCCGCGCGTCCCAGTGGACCCGACGCTCCTCCTCGACGACCGCCCGCGCCGCCGCCTCGTCGGCCACCCGCTCGAGGCGACAGCGGAAGCGCGACCGCTTCACCTCGACCTCGGCGACCGCCGCCCGCGCCACCGTGCGGTAGCGCTCACCAGACACCGATGACCTGACCGCCGATCCGCACCACGAACGCCGCCACCACGACCACGAAGAACCCCCGGAC
>JAUHYJ010000228.1 GCA_030425785.1 Acidimicrobiia bacterium
CCCGCCGACGATCGCGTTGCCGCCGTAGAAGCGGTGCTCGGCGTCGAACAGGTGCATCGAGCCGCCGCGACCGCCGGAGCAGCCGTCGACCCGGCCGAACATCTCGGCCATGACCGCGTCGCTCGATACGCCCTTCAGCAGCGCGTGACCGTGCTCGCGGTAGGTGCCGACGAGTGCGTCGTCGGGCTCGAGCAGCCGGATCACACCGGACGCGATCGCCTCTTCGCCGACGTACAGGTGGAGGAACCCGCGGATCTTCGTCTGCTGGTAGAGCTGGGCGCACCGCTCCTCGAAGCGGCGCACGAACACCATGTCGCGCAGCAGGCGGCGGCGGGTGTCGGGGTCGAGGTGCCTCATGACGTTCTCCCTCCGGACGACTCGGGACGTTCGAGGGTGCTCAGATCGCCCTCGGGCAGCCCCAGTTCGCGGGCCCGCAGCACCCGGCGCATCACCTTGCCGCTGCGGGTGACCGGCAGCTGGTCGACCGCCACGATCTCGCGCGGGGCGACGGCGGCGCCCAAGCGGCGTCGGGCGTGGGCCATCACGCTCGTCATCGTCTCGTCGGTCGGTTCGACGCCGCGTCGGAGCACGACCCGGGCGTGGATCACCTGCCCGGCCACGTCGTCGGGCACGCCGTACACGCCCGAACCCGTCACGTCGGGGTGCTCGTTGAGCACGCTCTCGACCTCGAACGGGCCGATCAGGTGACCGGCCGTCTTGATGACGTCGTCGGCGCGGCCGACGAACCAGAACGCGCCGTCGTCGGAACGACGGGCGAGGTCACCGGCGAGGTACCAGCCGTCGGCGAAACTGCGGCGGTAGCGCTCGTCGTTGCCGAGGTACGTGCGGAACATCGACGGCCATCCGGCACGGAGGGCGATCATCCCGATCTCGTCGGGCTCGGAGATCTCGATCACGTGTCCGTCAGCGTCGAGAATCAGCTCGCCCTCGTCGTCGGTCCGGAGCAGGCCGGCCGTGATCCCGCAGACCGGGCGTCCCATCGACCCGGGCTGCACCTCGGCGTCGTAGGGGTTGGCGATCATCATCGCCCCGGTCTCGGTCTGCCACCACGTGTCGCGGAAGGTGATCCCGAGGTGCTCGATGCCCCACCGGACCGCCTCGGCGCTGAGCGGCTCGCCGACGCTGAACGCCCGGTCGACCACCGAGAGATCGGCGTCGCCCACGGCCTCGGGACCGGCGTACATCAGCATCCGGATCGCGGTCGGCGCCGTGTACCAGACACCGACCCGATGCGCGTCGAGGATGCGGTACCAGCGGCCGGCGTCGAACTCGGCCTCGTCGACGACGAGCGTCGCGCCGACGGTGAGCGGTCCGACGATGCCGTAGCTCGTGCCGGTGACCCAGCCGGGGTCGGCCGTGCACCAGTAGACGTCGTTGCGTCGGAGCCCGAACACCGCCTCGGCCGTCGCCCGGTGCATCGTCACCGCGTCGTGGACGTGCTGCGCGCCCTTCGGCGTGCCGGTCGTGCCCGACGTGAAGTGGAGCAACGCCGGCGTCTCGGGGTCGGTCGGCTCGATGCGGAAGTGGTTCGGCTGCGACTCGACGAGCGTCCCGTAGGCGAGGGTGCCGTCGGCGGCGTCGGCCTGGTCGTCGACGTCGAGCAGGACGTACTCCCGCGCCGGGAGCTCGTTGCGCATCGGCGCGATCTTGCGGCGGTACAGCGACGACGTCGTCACGAGGACGGCGGCGTCACCGAGCACCATCCGCTGCTTGATCGGATCCGGACCGAACGCGGAGAACAGCGGGCACACCACGTGCCGGCCCTTGAGCGCGCCGAGTGCGGCGACGTAGAGCCGTGGGATCCGGCCGGCGAGCAGGAAGACGGCCTCGCCCGGCCGGACCCCCAACTGGCGCATCGCGTGTGCGAACCGGCTGGTCGCCACGGCGAGCTGCTCGTACGTGTAGGTGTCGCCGGGCGCGTCGGGCGCGTCGCGCTTCGCGAGGAAGCGGAACGCGACATCTCGGCCGTGCCCCTCGTCGACGTGGCGGTCGACCGCCTCGTAGGCGATGTTGACGCCGGCCCCGTCGGGGAGTCCGGCGAGCCGGGCCCGCAACGGCTCCCAGCCGCCGGACACCGACCGGTCGCCTCGGTGGGTGTCCGGCTCGACGGTGCCGGCGACGACGAGCTCGCCGGGCCCGAACGCGCCCTCGCCGAGGTCGGCCCGGCTGCCGCCGACGATCGGCGCGTCCGCCCTCAGGAGCGAGGTGAGCGGCCGGACGACCGCCGCAATTTCGCCGGCGGGTTCGGTCGTCGGTGCCATCTGGCTCTCCTTCCGTCGACAGGAGGCGCTGCCTCCACTTCCGACGGTACGACGGGCCGCTCCAGCCCAGCAGGGCTGAATGTCACGGGTCGCATTCGCTGCCGTGCCGGCCGGTCGTCGGCGCGTGACAGATCAGGCCCTCAGGTCCCCTCGCGACGGCGATGCGCTCGCACGGCGGCGTTGATGGTCGGGAAGACGCGATCCTCGCCGAGCCGCTCGACCACGCCGGCCCGGCGCAGCAAGTTGAGCACCCGGGCGTTGGCGCGCGCCAGGCCGACGGTGCGACCGTCGGCCTCGAGCTGGTCGATCAGTTCGCCCAGTTGGTCGATGGCGGTCGTGTCGATCGACCCGACGCCCTCCATGTCGAGCACCACCGACGTCTCCTCGCCGGGGTTGACATCGATCGCGCGATGCACCCGCTGGGCGTAGAACTCGCCGTTGGCGAAGAACAAGGGCCCGTCGAAGCGATACACGAGCAGACCCTCGAGCGGTTGAGCACGCTCGTCGTCGACGTCGATCCAGCCGTCGAGGTCGGGCGCCGTGCCGAGGATCGAGTCGTGCGGCCGAGCGGCTCGGTAGAGGGCGATCAGCAGTGACAGCCCGACCGCGACGAGCACGCCGGTGAGCAGGTCGATCCCGATCACCGCGAGGCAGGTCACCCCTGCCAGCGCGGCCTCCGAGCGGCTGAGTTCGGCGATGCGCCGGAACCCGCCGAGGTCGATGATCGCGAACGCCGCCGCGACGATCACCGCGGCCAGTCCGGCACGGGGGATCTCGGCGAGCACGCCGCGGCCGACGAGCAGGAACACCAGGACGGTGGCCCCGGCCACGAGGCTCACGAGCTGGGTCTTGCTGCCGAGCGTCGTTGGCACGAACGAGCGTGACGCGCTCGACGACATCGGGAACCCGCCCGTCACCGAGCCGGCGGCGTTCATCGCGCCGAGCGCCAGGAGCTCACGATCGGCGTCGATGCGGTAGCCGACCTTCGACGCGATCGACCGGGCCGTCAGGATGTTGTCGGTGTATCCGATCAGCGCGACTCCCGCGGCCGCCGGCAGGAGGTCGCGCACGTCGCCCCAGCCGACATCGGGCACCTCGAACGACGGCAAGGCCGCCTCGATCTGGCCGACGATCGCGACGTCGGCTCCCGTCAGGGCCACGACGGCCATCGAGATGCCGAGCCCGATGAGCGCGCCCGGCCACGTGGGCCGGACGCGACGCAACACCAGGATGACGGCGAGCGCGAGGCCACCGACCCACAGCTCCGCCGCGTCGACCTGGTCGAGTCGCGTGACGAACTCGCCCACCCGGACGAACGGGTTGTCGGCGTCGATCGGCACCCCGGTGAACGGCTGCAGCTGGCTCGTGAGCAGCGTCAGCCCGACGCCGGTGATGTACCCGACGAGCACCGGCTTCGACAGCAGCTCCGCGACCCACCCCAGTCGCAGCAGCCCCGACCCGAGCGCGAGCACACCGACGAGACCGGCGATGGTCGCCATCAGCGCCGCGTAGCGGGCTGGGTCGCCGTCGGACAGCTCGACCGCCGCCGCGGCGGCGAGGATCGCGGTCCCCGGCTCGGGTCCGATGCCCAGATGTCGGCTCGTCCCGATCACTGCGTACACCGGCAGCGCGACGAGCGCAGCCCGGAAGCCGGCCGACGGTGGCAGCCCGCCCAGTTCGGCGTAGGCCATCACCTGCGGCACCAGCATCGCCGCGACGGTCAGACCGGCCAGGAGGTCGGGACGCCACCACGACCGTTCGTACTCGCCGCGCCGGACGAGGTCAGGAAGCGAGGCGGCGGCCGACACGCCCACCATCCTGCCCCCTCGACGGCCCCGCGTCACACGTGGTCGGTCGGCCGGCTACCCGACGTCGCGACGTGTCGTCCTGATGATCCCTGCAGCGAGCGGGGCCACGACCCAGAACAGGACCGAAACCGTGATCTGGGGCAGGTGACCGCCCCAATCGTTCTCGAGCACCCAGTTCCATGGGGTCGACATGTCGATCCACTCCGACACCAGCGTCGACGCCTTGCCGAGCAACGCGACCGAGGCGGGGAGCGCGAACGATGCCGCGATCGCCGCCCCCGAGTGCTGCAACACGGCCCCGAGCGCGACGGCGGCGAGGACGTTGAGGAGTACGAACACCAGGTAGGACACGACGACGCCGACGCTGAGATCCGCCTCGAGCGCGCGTCCCGATGCCGACGCGACGACCAGGCCGGCCGTCGCCAGCATGCCGCCGAAGACGGCTCCGCCGGTACCGAGCAGGAGCGAGACCGCCAGCTTGGCGTTGACGACCCGGATCCGACGCGGCTCCTGGGTGAAGGTGGTCATCACGCTGCGCTGGCTCCACTCACCGGTGAACAGCAGGAGCGTGACGACGGGGAGGAGGATGGTCAGCCCGAACGCGGCGACCCGGAGGTAGCCCGCGTGGGTCTGCTCGAAGCCCGTCGGGCTGACGACCGGGACCAGCGTCACCGCCGCGGTCGAGAGCGCCACGAGGGCGAGGAGCCAGCGAGCGGCGCGGGTGTCGGTCGCCTTGATCCACTCGACGGCGACGAGCCGCGAGAACGGGATCGAGGACGGGCCTCGATGGGCTGCCTCGAGATCGAAGGTCTGCGGAGCGAGTGACGTGCTCATGCGGCGGCCTGCTGACGCGACGACACATCGACGCCGGTGAGGGAGAAGAAGAGCTGCTCCAGACCGTTCGCCTCGGACTGGCGTAACTCGGTGAGCAGCACCTGGTGATCCCGAGCGACGCTCGCCAGGAGCTCGGTCGTGACGCGACCGCCGGCGACATCGACCGTGAGCGCGTCGCCGGAACCGGCGACGTAGTCGATGCGGGCGGCGTCGAGCGCAGCAGCCAGCGCAACGAGGTCGGGGCTCCGGACGACGATGGTCGAGCTGACCAGCAGATCCTCCAGCCGACCGGCGGCCACGATCTCCCCACCCGAGATGACGGCGAGATGATCGGCGGTGGCCTGCACCTCGTGGAGCAGATGACTCGACAACAGCACGGTGCCCCCACGGTCCGCGAAGTGACGCAGAAGCGTCCGCATCCACGCGATGCCCTCGGGGTCGAGCCCGTTCGCGGGTTCGTCGAGGATGAGCGCCGCCGGGTCGCCGATCAGGGCTTGGGCGATGCCGAGGCGTTGGCGCATCCCGAGGGAGTAGGTCCCCACCCGCTGCTCGGCCGCGTGCGTGAGCCCGACGAGGTCGAGCAGGTGCTCGACCCGTGACGGGTGGACGCCCGCCATGTGCGCCGCGATCGTGAGCGTCGACCGACCGCTGCGCCCCGGATGCATCGCCGAAGCGTCGAGCAGGAGCCCGACCACACGCGTGGGGTTGGGCAACTCGACGAACGGTCGGCCGTCGACGGTCGCGGTGCCGCGATCGGGTCGCACGAGACCGACGGTCATCTTCAACGTCGTGGACTTGCCGGCGCCGTTGGCCCCGAGGAAGCCGGTGATGGTCCCGGGTTCGCAGCGCAACGACACGTCGCGCACGACCGGGATGTCTTGGTAGCTCTTGGTCAGAGCGGTCGTGGTGATCATGCCGCCCACCCTGAACCCGGGCAGCGCGTCCTCGCATCGGGCGGACGTCCGAGATCCGTCGTCCGAAGGGACGCAGTGCGCGTTCGAGATGTGGCCGATCGTCGGTCGCGGTATCGACGATCGTCGATGTCGCACGGCCGGACCGAGCCGTATGCTCCGAAAGCATGTCCTGGCTCCGCGGATGGTGGGCGCTGACGGCCCCCACGGCGCTGCTCGCGACCGGTGACTCGGCTCCCCCATCGGCGCTGCGGACCGGACGGGACTGGTCCTTCGACACCGGCGTGTTCCTCGTCGCCGTCGCACTCGGTGCCGTCGTCCTGAGCATCACGGAGGATGTCACCGCCACGCCGATGACGTCGGGTCAGGTGGCCAC
>JAUHYJ010000229.1 GCA_030425785.1 Acidimicrobiia bacterium
GAGGCCGCGCACGCCGCGGTCGCGGATGCGGGCGAGTTCGCCCGAGGTGAGGTAGCTGCGCTTCAGGTTGTCGAGCCAGGGGCTCTGTCCGTAGTCCTCGGACAGGGCGGTGAGACGGTTCATCAGTGGGGCATTCCCTTCATGAGCGGCGACGAAACTCAACCTACCCCGTCTGCCGCGATGCACGGGCCTGCGGTACGGGCGAAACCGGCCGCGCAGCGCTGGCCGGCGCCTGCCATCCTGTTCGGATGGTCCGACGGGCGACGCCGTCCGATGCCCAACTGGTCAAGTCGTTGCGGCTGGCAGCGCTCGCCGGTGCGCCCGACGCCTTCGGATCGACGTTCGAGCGCGAAGCAGCATTCGCCGACGATGTCTGGATCGAGCGGTTGCGGCCCGACGCACCGCCGACCTTCGTCTGGGACGACGGCGACGGGCTCCGGGCGATGGCCGTCGCGGTGACCGACGGGGACGATCCGTCGGTGGCCTTCCTGTACGCGATGTGGGTCGAGCCGTCCTGTCGGGGGAGCGGCGTGGGCGCCGCGATCGTCGATGCCGTGTGCGAGTGGGCTGCCGGCGAGGGGTCCGCCGTCGTGCGTCTCCACGTGTCGCCGTCGAATCACACCGCCGAGCGGCTCTACGCACGTTGTGGGTTCGCATTCACCGGTCGCCACGAAGCAGGTGCCCGCGACGGCCACGTCGGCCTCGAGATGGAACGCGTGCTGCGCTGACGATCAGCCGGCGAGCAGCGCACGCGCCCGCTCGACCACGTGACCCGGGTTGATGCCGAGCTCGTCGAGCACCACGTCGCCGGGCGCGCTCGCGCCGAACCGCTCGATGCTCACCACGTCGTCGGCATAGCGGTGCCATCCCAACGAGATGCCCGCCTCGATCGCGAGCACGGGCACGTCCGGCGGGAAGACGCTGCGCCGGAAGTCGGTGTCCTGCTGCTCGAACCGGTCCCATGAGGGCATCGAGACCACCCGGGCCGAGATGCCGGACTCGCCGAGCCGTTCGGCTGCGGCGACGCACACTGGCACCTCGCTCCCGGTCGCGACGAGCACGACGTCGGGGTCGCCGTCACCCGTGACGATGCCGGCGCCGAACTCGACCGCCGAACCGTCGGTGGTGACCTCGATGTTCTGGCGCGACAGCACGAGCGCCGTCGGTCCGTCGTGACGCACGGCATCGACCCACGCGGCGACCGTCTCGTTGGCATCGGCCGGGCGGATGACGTGGAGGTGGGGGATGGCCCGGAGCGTGGCGAGCTGCTCGACCGGCTGGTGGGTCGGCCCGTCCTCGCCGACGCCGACCGAGTCGTGGGTGAACACGAAGCAGCACTTGGCCCCCGACAGCGCGGCCAGGCGGACCGGCGGGCGCATGTAGTCGAGGAAGACGAAGAACGTGCCCC
Organism: Acidimicrobiia bacterium; assembly: GCA_030425785.1. GTDB lineage: Bacteria > Actinomycetota > Acidimicrobiia > Acidimicrobiales > Ilumatobacteraceae > Ilumatobacter. Next base: position 1,409 of record JAUHYJ010000229.1, read on the forward strand.
CGACCGGCAGCACGCCGCCGTGGCGCGCCATGCCGACCATCGCAGCGCCCATCGCGTGCTCCCGCACGCCGTAGTGGATCTGGCGGCCGCCCGGTTGGTCGGGCGTCTGCACGGTCGCCGCCTTCAGCTTGGTGCCGGTGTTGCCGGTGAGGTCGGCCGACCCCGAGACGAGGCCGGGGAGCGAGTCGTAGGTGGCGTTCAACGCCGCCTCGATCGCCTTGCGGGTCGCGATCTGCTCGCCCCGCTCGTACGTCGGGAGGTCGGTGTCCCACCCGTCGACACCCGTGCCGAGGCGGGCCGCGTGGAACGCAGGATCGGCGATCGCGTCAGCTGCCGCGTCGTCCCAGGCCGCACCGGCAGCCGCCCCGCGCTCGGCGGTGTGGGCCCGGTACGCCTCGAGGAGCCCGTCGGGCACCCAGAAGGATTCGTCGGGGACACCCATCTCGGCCTTCGTGCGCGTGACATCGTCGGCGTCGAACGCGAGCCCGTGTGCGTGCGGATCGTCGGTGTGGTCGGGCGAGGGGTACCCGATGTGGCTCCGCAGGATCAACAGCGACGGTCGGTCGGTTCCCTGCGCGGCCACCAACGCGGCTTCGAGGGCGTCGAGATCGTTGGCGATCTCGCCGAGCTCGACCACGTCCCAGCCGTATGCACGGAATCGCTCGGCGGTGTCGTCGCTGAAGGCGAGCTCGGTGACCCCGTCGATCGTGACGTGGTTGTCGTCGTAGACGCAGATCAGCTTGCCGAGCTGCAGGTGGCCCGCGAGCGATGCTGCCTCGTGGCTGACGCCCTCCATCAGGCAGCCGTCGCCGGCGATCACGTACGTGTGGTGGTCGATCGCGCCGCCGAATCGCTCGCCGAGGATGCGCTCGGCGATCGCCATGCCGACCGCGTTCGCGACGCCCTGGCCCAGTGGGCCGGTCGTGACCTCGACGCCGGGGGTGTGGTTGGCCTCGGGGTGGCCCGGCGTCCGAGACTCCCACTGACGGAAGTCGCGGATGTCGTCGAGGGTCAGGGCGTCGTCGCCACCGACCCCGGCGAGGAACATCGCGGAGTACTGGAGGATCGAGGCGTGACCGGCCGACAGCACGAAGCGGTCGCGGTCGATCCAGTTCGGGTCGGCCGGGTCGTACTTCATCACCCGGCTGTAGAGCACGTGGGCGAGTGGAGCGAGCGCCATCGCGGTCCCCTGATGCCCGCTGTTGGCGGCGAGCGGGGCGTCCATGGCGAAGCCACGGATGAGGTCGACGGCCTGCTGATCGTGTTCTGCGGAGAGGGGCATCGCTGTCGAGACTATGCGCGAACCCGGCCAGCGCCGCACGTCCGGCCCGGCTACTCGGCCGGCGGCAGCAGGGTGAACGGTACGACGGTCCAGGGCCCGCGATCGATGCGGCAGTGGGCGAACACCTGGCCGTAGTCGGGGAACTGCAGCTCACCGCGCACGAGCCGATACGTGAACTTGCCGGGCTCGACGCTGAACGGGCTCACGTTGCGGGCGAGGTGCTCGCCGGCACCGTCGCGCTCGGGGTCGGCGAGATCGGGCCGGAAGACGACCTCGAACACGCCCTGGCCGGATTCGTCGGGTGGGCAGTAGATCAGACCGACGAGGTGGGGGGAGATGGTGAGCGGCGCCGGTTCGGGCGCCGCCATCGAGAACATCGCCCCGGTCAGGTCGAGCCGGGTCGACGGGCCGGGCGCCTGACGCATCTCGAAATTCTCGACGAAGAGGGCCGACACGATCTGCATGTCGGTCGAGGGTACCGGCCCCTGCGAAGATGGCGAGGTGGAGGCGGACGCAGCGCGGTGGAACGGTCGGTACCAGGGCCGGATCACCGGCGATCCCGAGATGCCGAAGGGGCTGGGCGGTGTCCAGCTCGAACGGGGACGGTGCCTCGACGTCGCGTGCGGCCTCGGGGAGCAGTCGCTCTGGGCGGCCCAGCACGGGTTCGAGGTGGTGGCGATCGACGCGTCCGACGTCGCGATCACCCAGCTCAACTCGGCGGCCGTGCGGCTCGGCCTGCGCGACCGGATCGACTCGCGTGTCGTCGACCTCGACGCGGGGCTGCCGGCTGATGCCGGCAACTGCTCGCTGGTGATCTGTCAACGCTTCCGTGACCCCCAGCTCTACGAACAGCTCGTGTACATGCTCGAGCCGGGCGGCGTGGTGGTCGTGACCGTGCTGTCGGCCGTCGGGCTCGACGGCGAACCCGGCGAGTTCCACGCGCCACCGGGTGAGCTGGTGTGCGCCTTTCGCGAGCTCGAGGTCGACATCGAGCGCCACGTCGAGCTCGACGGCGAGGCGACCCTCGTCGCCCGCCACCGCTGAACGGCTACTCGGCGAACTCGAACCGGACGCGCCGGTTGTGCCGGCCCTTGTTCTCGACCTTGCGGATCCGGATCGACAGCGACTGGCCGGTGTTGGCGAGGTGTGTGCCGCCGCACGCCTGGCGATCGACGCCCTCGACGTCGATCACCCTGAAGGTGCCGTCGGGCGTCGGCGGGGGAGCGACCGACATCGACCGCATCAGCCCGCTCTCGGGTGTGGCGTCGGCGACGGGTACGTACGTGGCGTGCACGTCGACCTCGCGCCGGATGACCTCGTTGAGCGGTCCCTCCAGGGCGCGCACCCGGTCGTTGTCGACCTCGGGCAGGTCGAAATCCATGCGACCGGTGCCGTCACCGTTGATCTGCGCACCGGTCACGAGGGCGCCGGCGAACTCATCGAACACCAAGGCGTTCAGCACGTGGCTCATCGTGTGGAGCGACGCGACGCGCAGCCGATGGTCGGCGTCGATGCGCACCTCGACCTGCCCGGACGGTGCGGCCGACGGGTCGGTGAGGACGTGCCACCACGTGCCACCGTCGACCTCGACATGGGAGACGTCGACGGCGCCACCCTGCCATTCGATCGTGCCGGCGTCGCTCACCTGTCCGCCGCCACCGGGGTGGAACGCAGACCGCGACAGGGCCACCGCACCCGGCCGGACGTCGACCACCTCCGCGTCGTGTACGTACAGGTCGGGTTCGGTGTGGCACAGGTAGATCGCCATGCGGCGATGCTACGTCGGCGCCGCCGTCCGGGCCGTCGGCCCCGGATCGCCGTGCGGGTCAGGCGGTCAAGAGGAACGTCATCACGAAGCCGGCCGTGATCGCGACGCCGGCGGCGTGGCTGGCCTTGCGGAATGCGTCCGGCACGACCTCGGTCGCGAGCGAGGCGAGCACGGCGCCGGCGGCGAACGACTCGATCCCGCCGAGCCACGCGTCCGACACGCCCGCGAGCGTGAGTCGACCGATCACGGTGGCCAGGCCGAGCACGACGGCGACGGCGGCCCACATCCCGATGTTGCGGGCGGCGCTCCAGCCCTCGTCCGACAGGTCGTTCGACGCGCCCGCGGCCTCGGGCAGGTTCGACAGCATGATCGCCGCTGCCAACGCGGCCACGTCGCCGGCACTCGCCCCGATCAGCGCGACGCCGAGGGCGAGGTTCTCCGGCACGCCGTCGAGTGTGACGGCGGCCATGATCCCGAAGCCGTCCTCGCCGTGCCAGACCTCGTCGATCAGGTAGTCGACGCCGGTGAAGACGACCGCTCCCGCCGCCAGGGCCACCATCGCCACGCCGACCCCTGCCTCGTCGACCGCCGGTTCGACGAGCTCGAACGCCACGGAGGTCACGAGTGCGCCCGACGCGGTCGCGAGCAGCAGGCCCTCGACGAGGTCCGGGATCTCGAACCACGCGCCCCATGCGGCGCCCGCCACGAGCGCCGCTCCGACGATCACGACGACGGCGAGGACCAGCACGGCCCGAAGGTACCGCGGTCACGTGTCGCGGAAACGCGGGACGCGGACCACGACGCGGTAGGTGCCCGCGATGGGAACGTCACCGAAGCGGCGCGAGTCGACGGCGCCGGCATCGGGGTGGTCGGAGACCGCCTCGAACCGACCGCCACGGATGTGGCCGACCCGCTTGACGAGCCAGAAGCCGGGCCGATCCGGGTGCTCGAACACGCGCACCTCGCCACGGCGGATTCGCTCGGTGCGCACGGCGATCAGCCCGTCGCCCGGCCGGAGCGCCGGAAGCATCGAGTCCTCGGCGACGACGAAGCGGCGGAGCCACCCGCGCCAACCACCGAATCGCCGACGGCGATCGTCGTGGTTCCCCGCCCGCACGTTTGAAAGTGTAGGTTTCGGGTAGTCAACCCCCTACTGACGTCCCGTCCGAAGGAGTTCCCACCGATGCTCAGCCGTTTGTTCACCGGCGCCACCGTCGCTCACGCCCACTGCGACCTGTACTGCGGCGTGTACGACCCCGCCCAGGCCAAGATCGAGGCGCTGTCGTGCCTGAAGACCCTGCAGAAGTACCAAGACTCGGACGACGAGCACTTCAAGACCCGCTGCATCCTGGTCGTCGAGGCGCGTGCCGAAGAGGTCAAGCACCACCTCATGGTCCTGTGGGCCGACTTCTTCACGCCCGACCACTTCGCCCAGTTCCCGAACCTGCACCAGCAGTTCTGGGACGCGATCCACGGTGCCGGTGAGGTGAAGAAGTCGCTCGATGCCGGCCCCGCCGAGGACCTGCTCGCCAAGATCGACGAGATCGCCGACGTCTTCTGGCAGACCGAGAAGGCCAAAGGCATGGGCGTCTACCCCCCGAGTTGACGGGGTTTCGGCCGGATCGTCCGATCGCGGCGTTCCGCCGACCCGCTCGTTGGCCGGAGCCAACTCGGGGTCGGCGCGCCTTGCGCTCGAACG